>JAIXVS010000332.1 GCA_027482795.1 Rhodobacter sp. | reverse complement strand
TCACCAATGGCGACTTTTCGGGCGGGCTGACAGGTTGGACGGCCAATAACCCAACGGGCGGCAGCGCACCCCTGATCTACAGCATTGGCGGCGCGAATGGGAACGTTGCCGCGCTGAATGCCCAAGACGAAGCGGTTTATGGTGATTCCATCCAGCAAACCATCGCAACGACGCAGGGCGAAAGCTATGATCTGTCGATGCTTTTGGGCGAAAATGGCAGTGGAACGGGCAACCATACCGTTGTTGTTTCGGTGCTGGACGCCGCGGGCGTGGTGATTGCCAGCCAGACCTATACGATTAACAATGCAACAAGCCAGACCATTAGTTTTGCCTTTACGGCTGGATCAGCCAGCACCACAATCCGCATATCGAACCCCACATCGACGGGCTCATTCATTTCTGATTTGGTCATCGACAACGTATCCGTGATCGAACGGACAACGGCGGTATGGAATGATACGCTGTATGGTGGGCTTGGGAATGATCAGATTGACGGCGGGATCGGCGATGATACCCTGTATGGCGGCGATGGCAGCGACACGATCTGGGCCAATTTCGGCCTAAACGAAGCTGTGTTCGGCGGTGCGGGCGACGATGTGTACCAGATTGGTGGCACATCCGTGGACGCCATCGCATTCAATATCAATCTGCAAACGGGTGTCGATCAATTTGGGCGAACCTATGGCAGTATTGAAACCATCATTGGCGGCAGCGCGAATGATACGCTGACAGGCCGCGGCGATACTTCGGAATCCTTGGTTGGTGGTTCGGGCAATGACCTAATTTACGGGGCTGGCGCGGCACCTGTGTCTGCCCTGGGTGACAGTCTTTTTGGCGGCGTGGGCGCAGATACGATCTATGCCGCGACGGGAACTGCAACGACGGTGGGATCGTTTGTAGACGGCGGCAATGAAGCTGATCTTATCTATGGCGGCGCAGGCAATGACACGCTGGATGGCGGCGGCTTGGTGGACGGGGGTGGGGACACCCTGTTTGGCGGCGCTGGATCCGACATCATGTCTGGCGGTGCAGGTGGGGCCGACCTGCTGTATGGCGATGCAGGCGATGATACGCTATCGGGCGGTCTTGACGTTGATACGCTGTATGGTGGCGATGGCAATGACCTGATCTATGGGTCTGAAAGCATCAGCGCCTCGGGCGCGGCGGATAGGGTTTTCGGCGGCGCGGGCAACGATACAATCTTTGCAAATTCCGCCGCGACCGCTGCCGTTGGATCATCGCTGGACGGTGGCGATGGCACTGATGTTATCACAGGGTCCTTTGCCGCCGATACTATTGCGGGCGGTCTTGGGGCTGACATTCTTTATGGCGGTGATGGCGCTGACCTTATCAACGGCGATGAGGGTGCAGATCTGATCTATGGCGGCGCTGGCAGTGACCAGATCAATTTTGGCGCGGGCGACAATACGATCTTTGGCGGCGACGGCGACGATAATTTTGACGATGCGGGCGGGATTCCTGCCCTGTTTGGCAATACCCTGATCTATGCGGGCGCGGGCAACGACTGGTTCTGGGACGGTGTAGGCAATGATACCTATTTCGGCGGCACGGGTAATGACACGCTGCAAGGGGATAATGCGGGCAACGACAGTTACAGCGGCGATGAGGGCAACGATTCGATCGCGGGTGGGCTGGGCAATGATTTGCTGTTTGGCGGCGCAGATAATGACACTGTGGATGGCGGCGCGGGGCGCGACTTTATCTTTGGCGGTACGGGCAATGATGTTCTTCGGGGCGGCTCTGAGGCGGATGTATTTTCCGCTCAAGGCGCTGATACGATCACCGACTTTGATGCCACGACAGGCGTGTCGGGCAACGGCAATTTGGACAATGATTTTGTTGATCTGCGCGGGTTTTATAATGCCACGACCTTGGCTGCGTGGAATGCCGCGAACCCTGGCAATCAATATGACAATGCACTGAAATGGCTGCGCGCCGATCAGGTGGACGGCATTTTGCAATCGGCAGGCGGTTTGCGCATTCAAAACGGCGGGGTCGCGGTTGCTGGCGCGCTGCTGAATGATGAAAATACGGCTGTCTGCTTTACCGCTGGCACGCGGCTGGCCACAGCCAAAGGCCACCGCCCGATTGAAAAGCTGCGGGTGGGTGATTTGGTGGAAACGGCCGATCACGGGCTGCAACCGATCCGCTGGATCGGCTGCATGACGGTGGACGGGCTGGGCGATTTGGCCCCGATTTTGATTGCGGCAGGCAGCTTGGGTAATCGGCGCGATATCATGGTGTCGCCCTTGCACCGCATGTTGGTGTCGGGCTGGCGGGTTGAATTGCTGTTTGGCACGGATGAGGTGATTGCGGCGGCCAAAATGCTGGTCGATGGCGCTGCCATTCGCCCCCATCCGATGCGCGAAGTGACCTATTACCACATTCTGTTTGACGCGCATGAGATTGTCTTTGCCGAAGGGGCGGGGGCGGAAAGTTTCCACCCCGGCGAAGAGGGGTTCGATGCGCTGGGCGAGGGCGCGCGCGCGCAGATTTGCGCAGTGCTGCCGCATGTGGCGGGGGGCGATTTTGTCGCCTATGGCCCATCGGCCCGCCGCAGCCTGCGCGCGCATGAGGCGCGGCTCTTGCATATGGGGCGCAAAATGGAAGACACTGGCCAGATACACACTGCGCCGCGCAAAAAGGCTGTTGCGGCGCGCTAATAAGGGGCGGGCAATGGCGCAGCGTTTGGCGGGAAAAGTGGCGATTATTTCGGGCGGGGCATCGGGCTGCGGGGCCGCTGCCGCGCGCCTGTTCGCCGCCGAGGGTGCCGCTGTGGGCATCATCGACCGCAATGCAGAATTGGGCGCAGCGCAGGCGGCAGAATTGGTGGCAAATGGCCATAAAGCCGCCTTTGCCGCTGCTGATGTCTCGCGCAAGGCGCAGGTGGACGGCGCTGTTGACGCCCTGCAATCGGCCTTGGGTGATGCTAATATTTTGTTCAACCATGCGGGCACGATTGTGATTAAGCCCTTTCTGGAAACCGAGGAAGAGGATTGGGATTTTCTGTTCGATGTGAACGTGAAATCAATGTATCTGGTCACCCGCGCCGTGCTGCCGCAAATGCTGCGGGCAGGGGGCGGGGCGATTGTCTGCACCTCGTCCATTTCGGCGGTCTATGCTACGCCCAATGAGGTGCTGTATGATGCCACCAAAGGCGCGTGCCATATGTTTGCCCGCGCGATTGCGGTGGAATTTCGGGATCGCGGTATCCGCTGTAACGCCGTCTGCCCCGGCTTCATCGACACGCCGCATGGCCAGCGCGAGGTGCGCGAGTTGACGGCGATGGGCGTGGATGTATCTGATGCGGCGATTAAGGCGGCGCAGGGGCGGTTTGGTCAGCCCGAAGATATTGCCCGCGCGGCGCTGTATTTGGCCAGCGATGAGGCGAGTTTTGTAAACGGCGCGCAGTTGTTTGTGGATGGGGGCTTTAGCGCGGTTTAGGGCAAGTCGAGCAACTTTTCGCAAAATTCTAACAAATCTGTGACATCAACAGCATTTCGCTGTGACATTTTTGTTCTATATGACTATCTGGTAGAACCTGCTAAACGACAATCCGAATGTGGTGCTTCGTAGTTTATAGGGGGAGGAATCATGTCTTTTGCTACACGTCATGTTATGAACTCGCTACTGGAGCGATCCTTCAAGGAAGGTCGAGATGACATTTCTCCTATGAAGGCTCAAAAATTACTGTTTTATACCCATGGTTGGCACTTGGCCATCACAGGGGAGCCAGCAATCGATCAGCAATTCGAGGTATGGCCTTATGGCCCCGTAGTTGGTCAGATTTATCATGGCTTGAAGGCATTTGGCTCAGGAAAGATTACTAAATACTTAACTGAATTCGATTTTGCCGCTCAAAAGGAAACGGCCTTTGTCGTGAATAGAGAGTGTAAGCAGCTTTATGATGCTTTGGATATTGCTTGGGAGAAATATGTTGGTATTTCAGCGCCAAGTCTTTCTGCAATGACACATGAAGAAGGTTCTCCTTGGGCGGTTGCGAAAGCTGAAGGAATAACCAGTATTCCTAATGACTACATCAGGGAGTATTTTGTTGGTCTTACCAAGCAATAGCGTCAAGGAAACGGTGACTGCCGAACAAGCACGTGGCGTTGAGCCAACTGTTCGCGCGCCTGATGAGTTAGCTATTCAAGAAGCAAAAAATGCTCATGAAAACAACATGCACAAGAACGAGCGCGGCTGGGTAGGAGCGGTGTTCGGCTCACGGTCGGAAAAGCCTGGAAACGTTGCTCTTGTAGTTATTTTGCTTTGTTTTATCTTTGCAATGTTGGCGTTTGTTCGACTCGATATTGCAAAAGACTCAGAGTTGTTTTTCAAATTACTGTCTGTCGTTTCTGGTTTAGTTTCGCTAGCATTAGGTTACCTTTTCGGGTCAAGTGACAGACGATAACCCTACCCTACATGTGTGGCCCTTTTGGGCTTTGGGTTTTATGGCGCAAAAGCATTTCTGCCTTCGCACCATTGGATAGTTCAAGCCCGCACCAGTTTTTCGTAATCGGACGCGATGGTTTGTGTCAGGCTGCCCACTTCGAAATTGTAATCGCCGATTTGGCCCACGGGGGTGACTTCGGCGGCGGTGCCTGTGAGCCAGCATTGTTGGAAGGCTTCCAGTTCGGCTGGCATGATGTGACGTTCATGCACGGTGATGCCTTTATCGCGCAGCATACCGACCACTGTTTGGCGTGTGATGCCGTTTAGGAACGCGTCTGGCAGGGGGGTGTGCACCTCGCCGTCTTTCACAAAGAAGATATTCGCGCCTGTGGCTTCGGCGACATAGCCGCGATAATCAAACATCATTGCGTCCGAGCAGCCCTTCGCCTCGGCTGCGTGTTTGGACATGGTGCAGATCATATAAAGGCCTGCCGCTTTGGCTGCGTGGGGGATGGTTTCGGGGCTGGGGCGTTTCCATTTTGCGATGTCGAGTTTGGCGCCGCGCGTCTTAGCATCGCCATAGTAATTGCCCCAAGACCAGACGGCCACGGCCATGCGGATGGGGTTTTTCTTGGATGCCACGCCCATATCTTCGCCTGCGCCGCGCCATGCGATGGCGCGCACATAGCCATCGGTGAGGTTGTTGGCCGCAAGCGTTGCAGCTTTGGCGGCCTCGATCTCTTCTACCGAAAAGGGCAGTTCCATATCCAAAAGTTCGCCCGATTTGCGCAGGCGCTGCGAATGTTCGACTGATTTGAAAATTTTGCCGTTATAGCAGCGCTCGCCCTCGAACACCGAGGAGGCGTAATGCAGCGCGTGGGTTAGAATATGCACATTGGCGCTGCGCCATTCTACCAGTTTGCCATCCATCCAGATGAATCCGTCCCGATCGTCATAGCCTGCCATAGCATCCCCCTAAGATTTGCGAATGTTGCGCATGATAGGCCCGTTTCGGACATAATCTTGCGCTAAATCGGCGATTCGGTACCAGTTTCCCCTTGGAATGTCAACAAGGCTGACATAAATTGCGCCCATAGGGGGTGCGACATGGTGGATGCAAAATCAGGCGATGATAGCCTGCTGTTTTTGACGGATGAGAACCTGCGCCGCGGGATCGAGGCGATGTTTTTCGCCTACCGCGGCTTTACCTCTGACCCCGACCGCATTTTACAAGGGCTGGATTATGGCCGCGCCCATCACCGTGCGGTGCATTTTATTCATCGTGCACCCGGCACGACAGTGGGTAATTTGCTGGATATTCTGGGGGTGACAAAGCAGTCGCTGAACCGCGTTTTGCGCAGCCTTTTTGAGGATGGTTTGGTTGAGGCGCGGGTGGGTCGCAAAGATCGGCGCGAGCGGCATTTGTATTTGACTGAAAAGGGCGCGGCGTTGGAGCGCAGCCTGTCGGATGCGCAGCGCTTATCGCGCGGCGGGGCCCGTGGCCGTGGCAGGGTTTCGCACCGTTTTGGAAGCGATGATGGATGATGAGCAGCGCCGCCAATATCAGGCCCAATATCAGGCCCAAATTCAGGGCGCGAAGGATGGTGCGTCATGAGCTTGACCCAAAATGAGATGCAGCCGCATTTGCTGGTGGTCGATGATGATGAACGCATCCGCAGCCTGTTGCAAAAATATCTGATCCGTTCGGGGTTTTTGGTGACGGTCGCGCGCGATGCGGCCCAAGCGCGGCGTTTGTTGGCGGGGCTAGAGTTTGATCTGGCGATTTTGGATGTGATGATGCCAGGCGAGGATGGCGTGGCGCTGACGCGCGAATTGCGCAAATCGTCGGTGATGCCGATTTTGCTGCTGACAGCCAAGGGCGAGACTGTCCACCGTATTGATGGGCTGGAGGCGGGGGCGGATGATTACTTGGTCAAGCCGTTTGAGCCAAAGGAATTGGTGCTGCGCATCAGTGCCATTTTGCGCCGCGCGCCCGCGCCTGCTGCGCCGCAGCGCCCCAAAATGTTGCATTTGGGCGAAGTGCGGTATGACCCCGAGCGGGGAGAGTTGTGGCGCGGGGCGGAACTGGTGCGCCTGACCGCGACCGAGGCTGCGCTGATGCGCGCCTTTGCCGCCCAGCCGAGCAGCCCGATTTCGCGCGAGGGTTTGGCGGGTGGGATGGCCGATAGTACGGATGGCGGCGGTGAGGGTGGCGGCGAGCGGGCGGTTGATGTGCAGATCACGCGGTTGCGCCGCAAGATTGAATCCGATCCAAAACAGCCGCGTTATTTGCAAACGGTGCGCGGCGAGGGATATATGCTTCAGCCTGATTGAGGCAGAAAAAGGGGGCGCACGCGCCCCCGTCGGAGAAGGCAAGCCTTCACCGACTCCCCCTGTGGATATTTGAGAAGAAAAGAAGCGATGTTGATTTTTCATTCAAAGGCCAGTGCAGGGCATGTGACACCTGACGGGCATCCCGAACGGGTGGCGCGGGTGGCGGCGGTACTGCGCGGGTTGGAGGGGGCGGCGGCGCAGTGGCGCGAAAGCCCATTGGGGGATGAGACCGACATTTTGCGCGCGCATTCGGCGGCGCATCTGGCGCGGGTGACGGGGGCGGCACCGAGCCAAGGTTGGGCGCAGCTTGATGGCGATACGTTTATGTCGGAGGGATCGCTTGAAGCGGCGTTGCGCGCGGTGGGCGGGGCGGTGGCGGCGGTGGATGCGGTGCTGGCGGGGCAGGACGGGCGCGCCTTTGTGGTAGCCCGCCCACCTGGCCATCATGCCGAGCGGGATCAGGCGATGGGGTTTTGTCTGTTTTCGAACGTGGCGATTGCGGCGATGCGGGCGGTGCATCACCACGGCCTTGCCCGTGTGGCGGTGGTGGATTTTGATGTGCATCACGGCAATGGCACGCAAGATTGCTTGTGGGATGAGGCGGGGGTGCGGTTTTTCTCGACCCATCAATCACCCTTATATCCCGGAACAGGCGCGGCAGATGAGCGCGGCGCGCATGGGCAGATTGTGAATATACCCCTGCGCGCCGCTGGCGGGTCTGCGGCGATGCGCGCGGCTTACGCGGGGGCGGTCTTTCCTGTACTGCGCGACTATCAGCCGCAACTGATCCTGATTTCGGCGGGGTTTGATGCGCACCGAGATGATCCTTTGGGCGGGCTGGGTTGGGGCACGGCAGATTATGCTTGGGTGACGCGCGGGCTGTGCGATATTGCGCGGGAAAGCGGCAATGCGCCTGTGGTATCCTGCCTTGAGGGCGGGTATGATTTGGCTGCGCTGGAGGATTGCGTGCGCGTGCATGTGGCGGCGATGAGGGGGGACGCGGATGAGTGACGACATTGCAAAGATGAGCTTTGAAGAGGCGATGGCCGCGCTGGAGGCCGTTGTGGGCCAGTTAGAGCGCGGCGAAGTGGCGCTGGAGCAAAGCCTTATTCTGTATGATCGCGGTGCGGCGCTGAAGGCGCATTGCGCGGCCAAGCTGAAAGAGGCCGAGGAAAAGGTGGAATTGATCCGCGCATCCGAAGGGCGCGCGGTGGGCACAACGCCTGTGGAGGGGCTGTGAGCTTTTCCGCGCAACTTGCCGCTGATGCGGCGGCCATTGGCGATTACCTTGACCGCGTTTTGCAGGCCAAGGGCGATGTGCCCGTGACGGCGGCCATGCGCTATGCCAGCGCGGGGGGCAAGCGGCTGCGCGGGTTTTTGGTGCTGGAGTCGGCGCGGATGTTGGGGGTCGATCAGGCTGCGGCCATGCCTGCCGCTGCGGCGATAGAGGCGCTTCATGCCTATTCGCTAGTGCATGATGATCTGCCCGCGATGGACAATGACGATTTGCGGCGCGGCCTGCCGACAGTGCATATCAAATGGGATGAGGCCACCGCGATACTGGCGGGGGACGCGCTGCAAACGCTGGCGTTCGAGCTGGTCTGCGCGCCAGAGATTGGGCCTGCCGAAGTGCGCATTGATCTGGTGCGCAGCCTTGCCATTGCGGCGGGGGCCGAGGGCATGGTGCTGGGGCAGGCGCTGGATATTGCTGCCGAAACGGCTGCTGCGCCGCTGACGCTGGATGAAATTACCGCCCTGCAAGCGGGCAAGACGGGGGCGCTGATTGAATGGTCGGCCATGGCGGGCGCGCGTATGGCAGGCCAAGATTTAGCCCCGCTGCGCGCCTATGCCGCTGCGCTGGGCCTTGCCTTTCAGATCGCCGATGACATTTTGGATGTGACGGGCGATGAGGCGACGGCGGGCAAGCGGCTGCAAAAAGATGCGGGGGCGGGCAAGGCGACGTTCGTATCGCTGTTGGGGCTGGACGGCGCGCGGGCGCGTGCGCGCGATTTGGTCAGCCGCGCCGAGGCGGCATTGGCCCCCTATGGCGCGCGGGCGAACTTGTTGATCGACGCCGCCCGCTTTACCATTTCGCGCGAGAATTAGAGGCCCAGATGACCGAACTTCCCAAAACCCCGATGCTGGACCGCGTGACCTTTCCATCCGATCTGCGGGCGCTGTCCGACCGCGATTTGCATCAGCTGGCGGGCGAGTTGCGGGCCGAGACGATTTCGGCGGTGTCGGTGACGGGCGGGCATTTGGGCGCGGGTCTGGGTGTGGTGGAATTGACCGTGGCCTTGCACGCTGTGTTCAATGCCCCCCGCGATAAGATCATTTGGGATGTGGGGCATCAATGCTATCCGCATAAAATTCTAACGGGGCGGCGGGCGCGCATTCGCAGCTTGCGCAGCGAGGGGGGGCTATCGGGGTTCACCAAGCGCAGTGAAAGCCCGTATGACCCGTTCGGCGCGGCCCATTCCAGCACGTCGATTTCGGCGGCGCTGGGCTTTACCATGGCGGCAGAATTGGGCGGCGATGCGGGGGACGCTGTTGCGGTCATTGGTGATGGGTCAATGTCGGCGGGCATGGCGTTTGAGGCGATGAATAATGCGGGCCATTTGGGGCGGCGCATGTTTGTGGTGCTGAACGATAATGAAATGTCGATCGCCCCGCCTGTTGGCGCGCTGTCATCCTATCTGTCGCGCCTTTATGCCGAAGCGCCGATGCAAGATTTGAAGGCGGCGGCGAAGGGGTTCGTCTCGCTCTTGCCAGAACCGCTGCAAGAAGGGGCCAAGCGCGCCAAGGATATGCTTAAGGGCATGGCCGTGGGCGGAACGCTGTTTGAAAGCCTTGGCTTTTCCTATGTGGGCCCGATTGATGGGCATGATTTGGATCAATTGCTGCCCGTGCTGCGCACGTTGCACGCCCGCGCCACGGGGCCCGTGCTGCTGCATGTGCTGACCAAAAAGGGCAAGGGTTACGCCCCTGCCGAGGCGGCATCAGATCGCGGCCATGCGCGGGCCAAGTTCGATGTGCTGACGGGCGAGCAGGTGAAAGCGCCCAGCAACGCCCCCAGCTATACCGCCACCTTTGCCAAGGCGCTGATTGCCGAGGCCGAGGCTGACCCGCGCATTGTGGCCGTAACAGCCGCCATGCCCGATGGGACGGGGCTAGACAAGTTCGCCGCCCGCTTTCCTGCCCGCAGCTTTGATGTGGGCATTGCCGAGCAGCACGCGGTAACCTTTGCGGCGGGGCTGGCGGCAGGGGGGATGAAACCCTTTTGCGCAATTTATTCGACGTTTTTGCAGCGCGGTTATGACCAAGTTGTGCATGACGTGGCCATTCAGCGCCTGCCCGTGCGATTTGCCATTGATCGCGCGGGTCTGGTGGGGGCGGATGGGGCCACCCATGCGGGGGCGTTTGATGTAGCATTCTTGGCCAACCTGCCAGGCATGGTGGTGATGGCGGCGGCGGATGAGGCGGAATTGGTGCATATGGTGGCGACCGCTGCCGCGCATAATGACGGGCCGATTGCGTTTCGCTATCCGCGCGGCGAGGGGGTAGGGGTGGAAATGCCCGCGCGCGGCGTACCCCTAGAAATTGGCAAGGGCCGCATCGTGGCGCAAGGCGCGCGCGTGGCGCTGCTGTCCTTTGGTACCCGTCTATCGCATGTGCAAAAGGCGGCCGAGGCGCTGGGCGCGCGCGGCATTACCCCCACCATCGCCGATGCCCGCTTTGCCAAACCGCTGGACGCTGCGATGATTCTGTCGCTGGCGCGCAGCCACGAGGCGCTGATCACGATTGAAGAGGGCGCTGTGGGCGGATTTGGATCGCACGTGGCCCAACTGCTGGCCGATGAGGGGGTGTTCGATCACGGCCTGAAATTCCGCTCCATGGTGCTGCCCGATATCTTCATCGACCAAGCCAGCCCGGAACGGATGTACGAAGTGGCAGGCATGGACGCCGCCCATATCGAGGCGAAGGTTTTGCACGTGCTGGGCGTGGCGGTGATGGGGAAGCGGGCGTGATGGGTAAGGGTTTACACAATGGCAATACCTGACTTTCAAACGGCAATGCTGCCTGTTCTTCGCGCTTTTGCAAATGGCGCAGATAATGTGTCAAGCGTTCTTCCTGCCATTATCGCTGAGTTTTCATTGACATCCGATGAGGTTGAAGAACTGATTCCAAGCGGACGAATGACAACTTTGCAAAGTCGAGCGCATTGGGCGCGAACCTATCTTTCAAAAGCAGGTCTACTAACTTCGCCCGCGCGTAATCGCCATGTTATCACAGATGCAGGACGTAAGCTCCTCGATAGCGGTGTCGCCCGCATTGATATGAAAACGCTGGAGCAGTATTCCGAATACCGCAATTGGCGTGCAATCGAGTCAAGCATTGATAGAGATGGGGCAACTTTGCTGCACCCCTCGCGCGCGCACCCAGATGCAGCCCTAAATGTCCAAACCCCTGACGAACGAATTGAACAAGATTTCAATTCAATTGAGGCGGCGCTTAGTGACGAAGTTCTTTCTGCGATTGTGACGATGGATCCCGTCAAATTCGAAAGGCTGATCTTAGACCTTCTCACCAAAATGGGTTACGGTGCGGGGAATATCGCGAACAGTCAAATGACCAAAACTTCGGGCGACGGCGGCATTGACGGGATAATAAATGAGGACAAACTTGGTCTAGATGCAGTTTACAACCAAGCCAAACGCTATGCGCCTGAAAACAAAGTAAGCCGCCCAGCTTTGCAGGCCTTTGTCGGATCGTTAACGGGCGAGGGCGCGACGAAGGGTGTGTTCGTGACCACCTCGGACTTTTCTAAAGAGGCGCGGGATTATGTCGAGAAGGTCCAGCACCGAATTGTTCTTATCAACGGCACCCGCCTTGCCCGTCTCATGATCCAAAACGAAGTTGGCGTTCGCGCCCGCAAAATCTATACCCTGCGTAGCGTGGACGAAGATTACTTCATTTAAGGAAGGCAGAGTTGACAGGCAAATACGCCCTTAAGCGCCTGATGCGCAAACTGACCCCGCTGCGCCGCGCTCAAGGAGTGCTGGCGGTGCTGGCGCTGGTCACGTTAATCACCCCGCGCGAGGTTGAGAAATACGGCGACAATTACCAAGTTGCCCTGCCGCTTCTGGCGCTGGGCTGCCAAATTGCCAATGGGCAGGGGCTGGCCTATTTTGGGCGCTACGGCGTGCATTTTGTGGGGCTTCATGCCACCAAGCGCGGGCTGGGGGATGCCGAAATTGCCCAGCGGCCGCGCGGCGGGCTGGAAGGGTTTCCATCAGGCCACACCTCGACCGCCGTCTTTGGCGCCGCAAGCCTTGTGCAAAGCTGCGTGACAGGATCGCCCATCGCGCAAAGCGCGGTGATACTGGCGGCAGGGTTTACGGGGGCATCGCGCATCGAATCGGGCGCGCATGACATTTGGCAGGTGCTCGCAGGGGCCATTTGGGGCCTGATCTGCGCCATGGCGTTTCGCCCCAATAGCCCCTCGCGGGCGGCGGCAAAGCGGATATTGGACTTTCTGCGCGGGCATTAGGGCGCGCAATCAGTTAGGCACAAAGCACCGCCGCGCCCCCCTTCTTTTCTTTTCAAATATCCTGCGGGGGGAAGCGCGCCTCTTTGCGCGCTGGGGGGCGCAAAGCCCCCCCCTTTGCGTCAGAACAAATCCAAGAGCCGTTTCAGATAATTGCGCTCATCCTCGGGCCGCGCGCCTTCGCCTGAACGGCGGCGGATTTCTTCCAGCAGCTCTTCCGCGCGCCGATAGACATCACCGCCTTGCAGCAGGTTTTCGTCAGATCCGTTGCGCAGGGCATTGCCCGCCTCACGGCCCAGCGGGTCGCGCCCGCGCGGGTCATCCTCGCCCGTGGCTGCGCCGAATTGTTCGCCCTGCTGGCCCTCGCCCTGTTCTTGCGCCAGTGCCTCGCCCAGTTGTTGCATTCCCTCGCGCAGGGCCTCTAGCGCCTGTGCTTGGCCATCCAGCGCGCCCGGCAAATCACCGTCCCTCAGCGCCTGTTCGGCATCTTCCATGGCGCGGGCGGCATCGTCCAGCGCTTGGCGGCCCGCCTCGCCCTGCGCGCTGCCCTCGCCCGGAAGGTTGCCTTGGCGCTGCAATTCATCCAAGCGGTCGCGCAGGGCTTGTTGGCGTTCGGCCAAGGTGCCCTCGCCCTGATCGGACTGCGAGTTGCCATCCCCGCCGTTTTGCATATCGCGGAAGGCATCGTCGGATAGGCCCTGCTGGCCGCGCAGGGTTTGCCCAAGTTCGCGCATGGCTTGCCCCGATGGGCCGCCTTGGCCTTGCCCTTGGCCCTGACCTTGACCTTCGCCTTGGCCCTCGCCCTCGGCCACGCGCATATTGTCCATAAATTCGCGCAGGCGCTGCATCAGTTCGGCGGCTTCGGCGGTTTTGCCTTGTTCCATCAGCTCTTTCAGCTTGTCCAGCATCTGCTGCAACTGATCGGAGTTCATGCTGGGGCCGTCTTGGTTTTGCGACATATCCTCGCCCCGCTCGCGCTGTTCTTGGGCAAGTTGGCGGGTATAGTTGCGCAGCGCGTCTTGCAATTCTTGCATCAGCGCGTCGATTTCTTCGGGCGATGCCCCTTTGCGAATTGCCTCGTCTAGGCGGTCTTGCGCGCGGGTTAACCGTTCGCGGGCCGATGTCAGATCACCCTCTTCGATCAGCACCGCAATTTGCCACATCTCTTCGGTCAGGGTTGTGCGCAGATCATCGGTCAGCGCGCCTGCCTCGCTATCGAGTGCGGTGATGACGGCGCGCAGGCGCAGATAGGCGCGATTGTTGACGATAAACCCTTCGGGCGCGTTGGTGACTGCCTTAAGGATTTGCGCTGCGCGGGGGGCATTGCTGCGCGCCCACAGGATATCGCGGCGCATTTCGATAATGGCGGCGGCCAGCGGGTCGAAAAACCGTTTGCCCGGCAGGATGGCGGCCACGGTATCGGCAGCGGCGGTTTGGCCTGCGCCGTCTTCGGCTTGCAACGTAATTGTCACGGGCAGGTTAGAGAGCAGGTCTTTGGAAAGATCATCCACCAATTCCCCCGCCACTTCGCTGCGCCCCCCGCGCCGTGGCAGGGGCAGGTCAACAACGGCACTGGGCGGCGCATCGGGCTGGGCGGCCAAACCATAGGTGCGTGCGACCTTTGACAAATCTAGTGCAATTTCGGCGCGGCCTTTGGCGATGCCATAGTCATCGCGCGCCTCGAACGGCAGGGTAAATCGGGCATCGCCCTGCCGCGCGATGGGGCCAGTTGCGGCAATGCTGGGCGGCGCGTCTGGCTGGGCGGTTATCGCAAAATCCCGCCCGCCCGTGCCGCGAAAGTTCAGCGCGCCTGACTGAGCAAGTTCAAAGCTTTGGCTGGGCTGGGCAAGGGCAGTTGCATCGGTGCGGGCCGAGATGGTTTCATCCAAAATCACCTCGCCCGCAGCGCCATACAGGCGCAGGTCAATGCGGGTGCTGATGGGAAGGGTTAGCTCATCTTTTTTTTGATCGGCCAAATACAGGGCGGGCTGGCCAGTGTAGGCGGGCGGGGTCGCCCATGCTTCCCACATGGGGCCAGCGGGGGCGGCGGAGGTGCCCAGCGTGCCAAGGCTTGCCATTTGCATCGGCGGGCCAAACAAAGCGGCCAGCACTGCCAGCAAAAGCGCGCCATAGCGCAGCGCGAAAGGATCGGCGCGCGATAGGCGCAAATCGGGCCTAGCTGCCCGCAGGCCAGCCAGTTTGCGCGCCATGCGGGCCAAATGCGCCTGCCAAACCGCAACGGATGCAGGGTCATCTGCCCCAATCGCCTGATCATCGCGCAGCGCGGCCAGCGGCTGGCCGCTAAGGCCCGCATCCAACCGCGCAAGGGCATCCGCAGCCGTTGGGCGCGCAAAACGGCGCGCGGCATACCACAGCGCGGCCACTATTGCGGCGATAAAGGCCAGCAGCGCGAACCACGCATAATCCAACGGCAACAGGCTGGGCAGGCCAAAGGCCAGCGCCGCATACCCCGCCAACACCACCGTATTCAGTGGCCATAACGCCTGCAATAGCGCCTGCACCCATAGGCCAGCCAAAGTCCAGCGCAGGGGCGCTTTGATTTGGGCTAAGACGTCTGTTGTTCGGGTGCTGGGTTCCATTCCCTCGGCCAGATTACAACCACACGGGGATAGTATCTCGTTTTAGGATTTCGTCAAAGCTTGGCCGCGCGCGGATGACAGCAAATTGATCGCCCTGCACCAACACTTCGGGGATAAGGGGGCGGGTGTTGTATTCAGACGCCATCACCGCGCCATAGGCGCCAGCGGATCGGAAGGCGACAAGATCGCCTTCGGCCAAATGGGGCAAGGCGCGGGCCTTGGCAAAGGTATCGCCCGTTTCGCACACTGGCCCCACCACATCGTAACTCGCGCGGTCATGTGCGGGGGCGGGCTGCACCACGGGTTCAATATCGTGATGCGCGCCGTACATGGATGGGCGGACAAGATCGTTCATGGCGGCATCAAGGATTAGAAATTCCCGCTCCTCGCCCGATTTCACATAGATGACTTTTGACACCAAAATCCCTGCATTGCCCGCAATAAGGCGGCCAGGTTCGATTTCAATTTCGCAGCCCAAATGGCCCAAGGTGCGCTGGATCAGCGCGCCGTAATCGGCGGGCAGGGGGGGTGCCTCGTTTCCGCGCGTATAGGGAATGCCCAGCCCGCCGCCCAGATCCAGCCGTTCAATGGTATGGCCCTGCGCGCGCAGCAAAACGGTCAGATCGGCGACCTTTTGGTAGGCCTCGGCAAAGGGGGCAAGATCGGTCAGCTGGCTGCCGATATGCACATCAATTCCCACTACGCGCAGGCCTTTTAGGCGGGCGGCCTCGGCATAAACCTCAACCGCGCGGGAAATGGGAATGCCGAATTTGTTTTCCTTTTTGCCCGTGGCGATTTTCTCGTGGGTTTTGGCATCGACATCGGGGTTCACGCGAATGGTGATGGGGGCCACTTTGCCAAGGGATAGCGCCACTTCGGACAGGGCGCGCATTTCGGGTTCGGATTCCACGTTGAACTGCCGAATGCCGCCGTTCAGCGCCAGCGCCATTTCGTCGCGGGTTTTGCCCACGCCAGAAAACACGATTTTATCGCCCGAAACGCCAGCCGCGCGCGCGCGCAGATATTCGCCGCCCGACACCACATCCATGCCCGCGCCCAAATTTCCCAGTGTCTTCAGCACGGCCACATTGGACAGGGATTTGATCGCAAAGCAGACCAAATGCGGCATGGGCGACAGGGCCTGCGTGAACAACTGATAATGGCGCGTCAGGGTTGCGGTGGAATAGCAATAGAACGGCGTGCCCACGGCGGCGGCAATATCGCGCAAACTTACGTCTTCGGCATGTAAATGCCCATCTTTATAAGTAAAATGATCCATCACGCGCCCCTAAGCCCATTGCCGCGATATAGCAGAGTTACGGGCGGGGGCAATCGCCCTGATCGGGGCTATTGCCCGCCAATGCGTGCGATGCCCACTTCTGCCGTGCCTGAAATACTCAGCCCCACCGCTGGCTTTTCTGCGGGTTTTTCGGGGGGGGCGGTTGGCGGGCCATCCGCGCCGCAGGCGGCCAGCACAGTCAGGCCCAAAACGGCGATAACTTTGCGCATCAGTTGACGGGCGGGGTGTATTGCAGCAAACCGCCGCCCACATTGGCCTGAACCGATGGCTGCATGGACACGCCATTCGTGCCAATGGATATGCCCGTATTCAGCCGTGGATCACTGATTTCGCAGGCCGATAGGCTGCCCGCGGCCAAAACAATAAACGCGCCGCGCAGGATGGTGGTTTTCGTCATAGCAAACCCTTTCCAGATGTTAAGTCTCACTGCCTTAGCCCAGCGCCGATTTCCAACGCGCGGCCTGCTCGGCCACGCGGATGGGCGATGTTCCGCCATAAGATTGACGCGAACGGATCGAGTTTTCAACACCCAAAACGGAAAAGACATCCTGCGTGATCGCGCGATGCACCGATTGCATCTGTTCAAGCGAAAGGTCGGGCAGATCGACGCCCGCGCTTTCGGCCATGGCCACCAGCGCGCCCGTGATATGATGCGCCTCGCGGAAGGGCAGGTTCAAGGTACGCACCAGCCAATCGGCCAAATCAGTGGCGGTGGAAAAGCCTGATGCGGCGGCTTGCGCCAGCACCGCGCGGTTGGCTGTCATATCGCCAACCATCCCCGTCATCGCGGCAAGGGCCAGCATCAGGGTATCTGCGGCGTCGAACACCTGTTCTTTGTCTTCTTGCATATCTTTGGAATAGGTCAGCGGCAGGCCCTTCATCACAGTCAGCAGGGCCACTTGCGCGCCCATGATCCGCCCGATTTTGGCGCGCAAAAGCTCTGCCGCATCGGGGTTTT
>JAIXVS010000086.1 GCA_027482795.1 Rhodobacter sp. | reverse complement strand
TAAACAATGGTTTTATCGGCATTATCGCCAGGGGCCGAAATCAGCACGCGCTTAGACCCATTTTCCAAATGGGGCGCGCATTTTTCTTTGCTGGTGAAAATGCCCGTGCATTCCATCACCACATCCACATCGGCCCATGGCAGTTCGGCAGGGTTGCGCAGGGCTGTCACGCGGATGGGGCCGCGGCCCACGTCAATCCAATCAGGCCCTGTGGTAACAGTGGCAGGAAAACGGCCATGCACCGAATCGAACCGCAGCAAATGGGCGTTGGTTTCCACTGGCCCCAAATCATTGATGGCCACCACTTCGATATCGGTGCGCCCCGATTCAATGATGCCGCGCAAAACATTGCGGCCAATACGGCCAAATCCGTTGATGGCAACTATTACAGCCATGGAACTCTCCTGATCAAGGCGCGGCACCATCACGGGTGTGGGTCCGCATGTTGGGGGGCGTATGCACGCGCTGACATCACATTTCGCGGCAATATTCAACGCCCAAAGCGCAGCCTATTCCCAAAACTTCAGATAGTCGACCAAATCCAGCAGCTTAAAGACCAAAAACAGGCTGGCGGCGCCGCTGTTGAAAATGAAATCGGCAAGAATCGCGACGAAAATCAGCCCTGCTACCCATGCCGCCTCTAGATTTGTCATCTTGGCCCTTTCGTGCGGCGGCACTCCCATCTTCCCTGCCCATTGGGCCCGAAGGTTGGAAAAGCAGCCATTGTGTCATTCCATGCCATATTGGGCAACGCTTTGCACAACCTTACTGGTGTGGCGCAATGATAGACGATCGCCGCGCGGGGGAAAAGTCGTTTCAGGCCTTGGGCGCAGGGCACTGGTGACGCCGAAACAGCCCGCGCAATGCGCGCTTGGCATTAGCCTGCCCTTGGCTTAGCGTTGCGCAAAGCGAGGTGATACTATGAGCGGACTTCTGGCCCTTTTGGATGATGTGGCGGCCATTGCCAAAGTGGCGGCGGCTTCTGTTGATGATATTGCGGCGGCGGCGGCCAAGGCTGGGGCCAAGGCAGCAGGTGTGGTCATAGATGATGCCGCCGTGACCCCAAAATACGTGCATGGCTTTGCCGCCGAACGCGAGTTGCCGATCATCTGGCGCATCGCCAAGGGCAGCTTAAAGAATAAACTGGTGGTCCTACTACCCGCCTTACTGGCGCTGAACTATTTTGCGCCAGTTGTGATCACCCCATTGCTGATGCTGGGCGGGGCCTATCTGTGCTTTGAAGGGGCAGAGAAACTGCTGCACGCCTTTGCCCCCCATGCCGATGCGGATGTTGCCGCAGATCACAACACGGGCGACGCTGCCCATCTAGAGGAAGAAAAGATCGCAGGCGCGATCAAGACCGATTTCATCCTATCAGCCGAGATTATGACCATCGCGCTGGCCACCATCCCCGATGGCGCGCTGTGGCTGGAAGCCTTGACGCTGGCCATTGTCGGCACGCTGATTACGGTTGCCGTCTATGGTGCGGTGGCGCTGATTGTGAAAATGGATGATATTGGCCTGCATATGGCCGCAAACCGCCGCACTGCCCCTGCCCGCGCCTTTGGGCGGGGATTGGTCTTGGCGATGCCGCGCGTGATGACATTTCTATCGGTCGTCGGCACGGCGGCGATGCTGTGGGTGGGCGGCAATATCGTGGTGCACGGGCTTGAGGTTACGCATATTTGGGCTTGGCCCTATACCACCATCCACCACATGGCCGACCTTGCCGCCGCCGCTATCCCCGCCGCTGCGGGGTTTACGGCTTGGGTCGTAACGGCGTTTTTCGACGGCATCATCGGCGTGATCTTGGGCGCGGCACTGATCCCAGTGGTCACGAAAGGGATTGTGCCGCTATGGCGCATGGTGCTGGGAAAAGCCCTCTAGTAATGATATCTGCATTGCACGATTTGCAGCGCTTGATCATCCCCAGCCCCCGCCACGCGGTAGATCAGCCGATGCTCGCCCGTTATACGGCGCGACCAAAGGCCAGATAGGTTGCCCTTCAGCGGCTCTGGCTTACCAATCCCCGCAAACGGGTGGCGGCGGCATTCTGCGATCAGGGTATTGATACGGTCAAGCGTTTTGGGGTCATGAGCCTGCCAATGCAGGTAATCCTCCCATGCTTTGCTTGCCCAAGTAATCTTCATCAATTGGCTCTCTTTCAATTCCACCACCTGCGTCCAGCTCATCTAAAGCATTGAGTAGGCGATCAGCATTTCGGGGTGAAGAGAGAAGGTGTAACGTTTCTTGGATCGCGTCCCATTCACTTTGGGCGACCATCACAACAGACTCTCTTCCGCTACGGGTGATGACAGATGGCTCGCGGTCAAGGACGACTTTGTCCATAGCACCAGCCAAACCATTTCTGGCATCGGTATAGGTCATAATTTTCATAAGGGGTAATGATCTCTGATGTGTTCTGATGAGACTGATGTGTTCTGATGAGACAGGTTTGTGCTGATGAGACAGGTGTGTGCTGATGAGAATGTGTGTGCTGATCAGATCGATTAGGATCGTAGTATATGTGCAGAAAACTGTACATGTCAAGAGCAAAGCGCACGTAGGTCCAAACAAAAGGCCGCCCCGAAGGGCGGCCTATCTGCCAAAATGATAACTTGATTAAAGCAGCTTTTTCGCTGCCGTAACCGCCGCCTCTGCGGTAATGCCAAACTCGCGATACAGCACCTCGGCAGGGGCCGATGCGCCAAAACTGGTCATGCCGACAAAGGCCTCGCGCCCAAACTTGCCACGCTCGCCCAAAAGCCAGCGATCCCAGCCTTGCCGCACGCCCGCCTCGATCGCCACGCGCACGGGGCCTGGGGGAAGGATTTTGCGCCGATAGGCTTCGTCCTGCGCTGCGAACAACTCCATGCAGGGCATGGACACGACGCGCGTGCCAATGCCGCCCGCTTGCAGCAAATCGCGCGCTTTCAGGGCGATTTCCACTTCGGAACCTGTCGCCATCAAGATCACCTGACGCTTGCCCTCTGCTTCGGCCAGCACGTATGCCCCTTTGGCGGTCAGGTTGGTGTTGGTATGCACACGGCGCACCGTTGGCAGGTTTTGGCGCGACAGTGCCATAACGGACGGTGTGGTTTTGGCGGTCAGCGCCAATTCCCATGCTTCGGCGGTTTCCACCAGATCGGCGGGGCGGAAGACGTAAGTGTTTGGCGTGGCGCGCGAAATGGCCAGATGTTCGACGGGCTGGTGGGTGGGGCCATCTTCGCCCAGACCAATGGAATCATGCGTCATCACATAAACCACAGGAATGCCCATCAACGCCGACAGGCGCATCGCAGCGCGGGCATAGTCGGTGAAGGCCATGAAGGTGCCAGAATAAGGGCGCATCCCGCCATGCAGCGCCATACCGTTCATCGCCGATGCCATGCCATGTTCGCGGATGCCCCAATACATGTAGCGGCCCGCGCGATTTTCGGGCGTGAACACGCCCAAATCGGCGGTTTTTGTGTTGTTGGACCCCGTCAAATCGGCCGATCCGCCAAAGGTTTCGGGCATGATCGGGTTGACTGCCACCAACACCTTTTCCGATGCCGTGCGCGTGGCAAGCTTGGGCGCATCCGCGCTTGCCGCCTTTTTCACCGCGCGGATAGCACTGGACAGTTTTGCAGGGGCGTCCAGCGCGAAGATACGGTTAAATTCAGCCTGTTTGGCAGGCGACAGGGCGGCAAAGCGTTTGGCCCAATCGGAATGGGCCGCAGCCCCGCGCGCGCCGAATGCCTCCCATTCTGCCTTAATCTTGGCAGGCACCTCGAACGGCCCCGATGTCCAGCCATAGGCGGCCTTGGCGGCGGCCATTTGGTCCTTGTCCGTCAGCGCGCCGTGACCTTTGGATGTGTCCTGCGCGGCGTGGCCCAATGCGATATGGGTTTTGCAGGCAATCATCGTGGGGCGGTCAGACTTTTTCGCAGCCGTCAGGGCGCGGTCAATATCGGCGGCATCATGCCCATCGCAAGACAGCACATTCCAGCCAGACGCCGCAAAGCGCGCCTTTTGGTCGGTGATATCGGCAAGGTCAACTTTGCCGTCAATGGTGATGCCATTGTCATCCCACAGCACGATCAGGCGCGAGAGTTTTTGCTTGCCCGCAATGCCGATAGCCTCTTGTGACACGCCTTCCATCAGGCAGCCATCGCCCGCGATGACATAGGTGTAATGATCGACAATCTTCGCGCCCCAGCGCGCGCGCAGGTTTTCTTCGGCCATGGCAAAGCCAACCGAATTGGCAATCCCTTGGCCCAGCGGCCCCGTGGTGGTTTCAACGCCCGCGACATGGCCATATTCAGGGTGGCCTGCCGTAATCGCGCCCCATTGGCGGAAATTCTTGATCTGATCCAGCGTCACATCTTTGTACCCTGTCAGATACAAAAGGCTGTAAATCAGCATAGAACCATGCCCCGCCGACAGGATGAAACGGTCACGGTCGGCCCAGCGCGGCGCGGCAGGGTCAAAGCGCAGATGCCGCTCGAACAATACCGTGGCCACATCTGCCATGCCCATCGGCATTCCCGAATGGCCCGAATTGGCGGCAGCAACCGCATCCAGCGTCAGCGCGCGGATGGCAGCGGCGCGCATCCAATGCTCGGGGTTTTTGGCGGCAATTTGGGCGATATCCACGGCAGAAATCCTATGCTTGGTGATCCTAATGATGACCTAACGGGAAGGATTGCCAAGATCAAGCCACGCGCGCCTTTTTGGCGATATGCGCTTGACGAAAGCGCCAGATCAACCGACACTTGCACAGATACGATTGCCGAAGTTGGGGCCAAGGGGCATGTCCGAAGACATTACAGAGCTATCGCGCCGCATCAGCGCCGCCTTTGATCGCATGGATCAGGGGCTAGAAGCCCTGTCTCGCAAGAACCTGCTCGCCCCCACGATCCCCGCCGCCCCCACACCCGCGCCCGAGGGCGAAGGCAGCGCGGCCTTGCTGCGTGCGTTAGAAGCTGCCCGCGCAAGCAGCGATGATTGGGCCGAACGCTACCGTGCGTTGCAAGCACAAATGGGCGCTGAAACCCTTGCCATGGCATCAGAAATTACCCGCCTGACGGGCGAACTTGCCGCTGCGCGCGCTGCCCTTTCCGCGCCGCCCGACACCGTTGCCGCGCCCGATACCGCCGAGGTTGACGAGCTGACCGCCCGCATTGCTGAGCAAGAGGCAGAACTGGAAACCCTGCGCGCCGAACGTGCGTTCGATGCCACGGAACTGGCCGCCATTATCGCGGCCCTTGATCCTTTGGTACAAGAGGCCCCCCATGTCTGATCTGGAAATTCAAATCGGCGGGCGCAATTTTATGGTCGCCTGCCAACCCGGGGAAGAGCAGTTTCTGATGTCGGCCGCCGCTATGCTGGACGCCGAGGCACAGCCGCTGGTCGCCCAAATGGGCCGCCTTCCCGAGGCGCGGATGCTGCTGATGGCGGCACTGATGTTGGCCGATAAAACCGCAAGTTACGAAGACGAATTGCGCAAATTGCGCGCCGAACTCGACGGCCCCGCGCCTGCGCCGCAAACGGTGCAAGTGGCTGTCGTTCCTCAGCAGGTTTCAGATTCGATGGCCGAATTTGCCGCAAGGGCCGAGGCGCTGGCCCAGCAAATCGAAGATATGGCTTGAGGCAAAGGGCGGATGCCTTCGGCGAGGATATTTGGACCTATGTGAAAGGCCTTTCATACAGGCACAAATATCCGCGGGGGGAGCGAAGCGATGGGGGGCGCGCCCCCCAATCTGCCCGTGACTACCCGTTCGCCTCGCGGATTTTGTCTGCGGCAGATTTATCGAATGCCACGCCTTTATCGGCCAGCAATTGATCCAGCTCGCCCGAAAGGGTCATCTCGATGGCAATATCGCAGCCGCCGACAAATTCGCCCTTAACGTACAGCTGCGGAATGGTGGGCCAATCGGAAAAATCTTTGATGCCTTGGCGAATTTCGGCATCGGCCAGCACGTTTACATCCGTGTAATCCACGCCGATGTAGTTCAAAATCCCCGCGACTTTGGATGAAAAGCCGCATTGCGGCATCATTTTGGTGCCCTTCATGAACAGCACCACATCGTTCTTTTGCACCATATCGCGGATTTGGTCTTGTGCGCTCATATCGGCACTCCTTTTCAATTATTCGGGGGCTTTGGTGGTCAGCGCCAGCGCGTGCAGCGCGCCATTGGGCCCATCCATCTTGCCCTTCAGGCTGGCATAGACCGCGCGCTGCTGCTGAACGCGGTTCATGCCCTTAAAACTGGGGTCAATCACAGTGGCCGCGAAATGTTGGCCATCATCGCCCTGCACCGACACCTGCGCATTGGGAAAGGCGGCGCGGATCAGGCTTTCGATTTCGTGGGCGTCGATGGGCATGGGCGGCTCCTGTTCTGTGGCGTAAATGTAGGGCGCAGTTTGCGCCTATGCAAGGGCGCTTAGGCGCGCTGGCCCGCCCATTCGGCGCGCAAAATGCCATAAATCCATTGATCAAGCGCACAGTTCAGTGGTGCGCAAAAGCCATGTGCGCGAAGTTTGCCCTCTAGCTGATAGCCGCAATCGGTATAAGCCTTTTGTGCGCGCAGATTGTCAAAATTGGTGTCCAGCCAAACCCGCTGCGCGCCAAGCTGTTCAAAGGCGTAATCGGTTAGCATCTGCACAAAAGCGCGCCCTTGCCCGCGCCCCACCTCGCGCAGCGCAAGGCGGCGCAGTTCGACCGCCTTCGCGCGGCTGTCAAGTTCGCAAAACAGCGCAAAGCCTGCGGTTTGGTCTGCGCCAATTTCAACCATCAGCAGGCGGGAATATGGATCATCGATATAGGCTTGCAGGTCTGCATCCCCTTCGTCGGTAATCAGCAGGCAATGCTGCGGCAACTGCGCAATCGCGCGGATCGCGGGAATATCGGCGGCCGTGGCGGCGCGCAGTTTCACGCCAGCCCCAAGGCGGTTGCAAAGGCCGCGCGGTACGTGGCGGATAACTCCGCAAGCGGTGCGGTATCGCCGCAAAGGCTGAACTGATCGCCGCCAAATTGGCCAACTTGCGCGGCGGGCACGCCTGCGTTTGCGGCGAGTTTCAGCAGGGCAGGGGCATCGCCCGTGGCCACGATATAGCGCGCCTGATCTTCGCCAAAGAGCTGCGCGATATCACTATCGTTTATCGTTAAACCAATGTCTGCGCCTGTTGCCATTTCAAAGGCAGCTAGGGCCAGCCCACCATCGGAAAGATCAGTGCAGGCGCGAATATGCGCGCGGGCAGACAGGATGAAATCGCCGTGCAAACGCTCGGCCGCTAAATCCACATACGGCGCATCGCCTGCCTCAATCCCAAAGGCCTGCGCCAAAAGCGCGCTTTGGCCCAGATGGCCCTTTGTGGCCCCAACCAGCACCAGCGCATCGCCAGCGGCGGGGCGGCCTGCGATCAGATCATCTAGGCTGGAAAGCAGGCCAACCGCGCCAATTGTGGGTGTGGGCATAATCGCCGTGCCATCGGTTTCGTTGTAAAGTGAAACGTTGCCCGACACGATGGGCATATCCAGTGCGATGCAAGCCGCCCCAATGCCCTGAATGGCCCCCACAAATTGGCCCATAATTTCGGGCTTTTCGGGGTTGCCGAAGTTTAAATTGTCGGTTGTGGCCAAGGGGCGCGCGCCCACGGCAATTAGGTTGCGATAGGCTTCGGCCACGGCCTGCTTGCCGCCTTCGATAGGGTTGGCTTTCACATAGCGCGGGGTGACATCTGACGTAAACGCCAGCGCCTTGCCTGTGCCATGCACCCGCACCATGCCTGCGCCAAGGCCAGGTTTGACAATGGTATCGCCGCCCACTTGGCTATCATACTGCTCATAGACCCAAGTCTTCGCGCCATAGCTTGGGGACGAGATCAGCGCGCGCAGCGCGGCGATGGGGGTGATGGCAGGAACAGGGCCAAGGGGCGCAGCGGGTGGGGTAGGCACCCATGGGCGGTCATATTCGGGGGCCGAGGATGACAGTTTTGATAGCGGCAAATCGGCCTTGATCTGATTGCCGTGCATAATCAGGAAACGGTCTTCCGCAATCGTCTCGCCCACAATGGCAAAGTCAAGATCCCACTTGACGAAAATCGCCCGCGCCACGTCTTCGAGTTCGGGCTTGAGCACCATCAACATGCGTTCTTGGGATTCGGACAGCATCATTTCATAGGCGGTCATGTTCGCCTCGCGCTGGGGCACGTCATCAAGTTGCAGCTTAATCCCCAAACCGCCCTTATCGCCCATTTCCACCGCCGAACAGGTCAGGCCAGCGGCCCCCATATCCTGAATGGAAATCACCGCGCCTGATGCCATAAGTTCAAGGCAGGCTTCCAAAAGGCGCTTTTCGGTAAAGGGGTCACCCACCTGCACGGTGGGGCGTTTTTCCTCGATCGTGTCGTCAAACTCGGCTGATGCCATTGTGGCCCCGCCAACCCCGTCGCGCCCCGTTTTGGCCCCAAGATAGACCACGGGCATACCCACGCCAGAGGCGATGGAATAGAAAATCTTGTCCGCATCTGCCAGCCCCGCCGCAAAGGCGTTTACAAGGCAGTTGCCGTTATAGCTGGCGTGAAAGCGCACTTCGCCGCCCACAGTTGGCACGCCAAATGCGTTGCCATAGCCGCCAATCCCTTCGACGACGCCTTTGACAAGATAGGATGTTTTGGGATGCGACGGCACACCAAAGGACAGCGCATTCATCGCCGCAATCGGGCGCGCGCCCATGGTGAAGACATCGCGCAAAATCCCGCCCACGCCCGTGCCCGCGCCTTGGTGCGGCTCGATATAGCTGGGGTGATTGTGGCTTTCCATTTTGAAAATAACGGCCTGCCCATCGCCAATATCAACCACGCCAGCATTCTCGCCCGGCCCGCAGATCACTTGCGGCCCTGTGGTCGGCAGGGTGCGCAGCCATTTCTTGGATGATTTATAGCTGCAATGTTCGTTCCACATCGCCGAAAAGATGCCCAGTTCGGTGAAGCTTGGCTCGCGCCCAATAATGCCCAAAAGGCGCTGGTATTCATCGGGCTTTAGCCCATGGGCGGCAATCAACTCGGGGGTGATGGCGGGTTCGGTCATGAAAGTCCCCTATCAGCAGCGGTTACGGGCGCTTTACTGGGTTTGGGTGCCAAGGGAAAGGGCGAAAGGCGCAGCTTTTCCCCGCGCCATAGGACACGCGTTCATTTTTTCGGCCCAGTTTTCAGCGGCTTGTCAGAAAAATGCGTGACAGCGCAAAAAAATCATGCACCGATGTCGAAAAACAAACTGCGCCAGCGTCTTTATGGCACGATCAACTTTAACAGGAGGATATCATGACCTTTGAGACAACCGCGATCTATGCCCTGCTATTGGGCGCTGGGGGGGACGTATGCAATACATGATTTTGATTTACAGCCAGCCTGCACAGGAACCTACCTATGGCACCCCCGATTTTGACGCGATGATGCAAGGCTATTTCGCGCTGAACGAGACGATGAAAGCCGACGGCGTGATGCGTGGCGGCGAGGCGCTGCAAGGAACGCACAGCGCAACCAGCCTGCGGATGCGGGGGGGCAAGGTGGAAACCATGGACGGCCCCTTTGCCGAAACGCGCGAACATTTGGGCGGTTATTACATCATCGATGTGCCTGATCTGGATGCCGCGCTGCGCTATGCCGCGATGGTACCAGCTGCC
>JAIXVS010000138.1 GCA_027482795.1 Rhodobacter sp. | reverse complement strand
GAGCCGTGGAAGCTGGTCGATTATCTAAAATCGTTCAATTACCTAAACTATGATGGCGGCCAGTTTTCCACCAGCCAAGGGCGCGGAGTGTTTATGGATCAGGCCCTGTCGATCCTGCCCGCCGATTATTGGCGCTGGTGGCTGCTGTCGCACGCCCCCGAATCCGCCGATAGCGAATTTACGTGGGAAAATTTTCAGGCATCCGTCAACAAAGACCTTGCCGATGTGCTGGGCAATTTGGTCAGCCGCGTGACGAAATTCTGCGCGTCCAAATTTTCGGGCGAGGTGCCCGCAGCGGGTGAATTCGGCGCGCGCGAGCAGGACTTGATTACTGCCCTAAGCGAAGGTTTGGCCGCCTATCAAACGTCGATGGACAAAATCATGGTGCGGCGCGGGGCCGAAGATTTGCGCGCCCTGTGGGTTTTGGGCAATGAATATCTGCAATCAGCCGCGCCGTGGAGTGTGATTAAGACAGACGAGGCGCAGGCCAAAACCATCATCGCGCTATCGTTGAATTTGATCCGCCTTTACGCCATCCTCTCGCGCCCCTTTATCCCTGACGCGGCCGAGGCGATGATGACGGCGCTGCACTGCGACGATTGGACATGGCCCAGCGACATCGCCGCTGATCTGCGCAAACTGCCCGCAGGCCACGGCTTTGACGTGCCCGAAAACCTGTTCCGCAAAATCACCGACGAAGAGCGCGCGGCTTGGGCGGCCAAGTTTTCGGGCAAGCGCGACTAAGGGCGCACTTGCGCAGGCGTGCCTTCGGCGAGGATATTTTCACCTGTATGAAAGTTGGGGATGACCCCGAAAATGTGAGGGCGCGATGCCAGTGTTTTTCAGCCAGTCAGATGCAGATTTCGAGGCGCAGTTTAGCGCGCTCTTGGGTATGAAGCGCGAAGAGGCCGAGGATGTAGACCGCGACGTGGCCGCAATCATTGCCGATGTGCGCACGCGCGGCGACGCAGCCGTGATTGAGCTGACCGCCAAGTTTGACCATCTGGCCCTAACCCCCGCCACGCTGGCCTTTTCCCCTGCCGAGATTGAAGCCGAGATCGCCAAGGTATCCGCAGACGACCGAGCGGCGCTGGAACTGGCCGCCGCCCGAATCCGCGATTATCACGCGCGGCAATTACCGCGCGATGAGATGTGGGTCGAGGAGACGGGCGCAGAGATGGGCTGGCGCTGGACACCCGTTTCGGCGGCGGGGCTTTATGTGCCGGGTGGCACGGCAAGCTATCCGTCATCGGTGTTGATGAACGCGATCCCTGCCAAAGTGGCAGGGGTTGAACGCCTTGCCATTGTCTGCCCCACCCCGCGCGGGGCGGTGAACCCGCTGGTGTTGCTCGCCGCCCAAATCGCTGGCGTGGACGAGATTTACCGCATCGGCGGCGCGCAGGCGATTGCCGCGCTGGCCTATGGCACGGAAACCATCGCCCCTGTCGATAAGATCACGGGGCCCGGCAACGCCTATGTCGCCGCCGCCAAGCGCCGCGTCTTTGGCCGCGTGGGCATTGATATGATTGCAGGGCCGTCCGAGGTGTTGATTATTGCCGATGGCGACAATAACCCCGATTGGATTGCCCTTGATCTGCTGGCGCAGGCCGAACATGACGCATCGGCGCAGTCTATCCTAATCACCACCGATGCAGGTTTTGGCCGTGCCGTGGCGGCGGCAGTCGAGGCGCGTTTGGAAACCCTTGAACGCCGCGCGATTGCGGGGGCATCGTGGGCGGCGCATGGCGCGGTGATTTTGGTGGAAACGCTGGCGCAGGCGGCGGCGCTTTCCAACCGCATCGCGCCCGAACACTTGGAGTTATGCGTGGGCGACCCCGACGCGCTGGCCGCGCAAATCACCCATGCGGGCGCGATTTTCTTGGGCGCTTGGACACCCGAGGCGATTGGCGATTATGTCGGCGGGCCAAACCACGTGCTGCCCACCGCGCGGTCTGCGCGGTTCTCATCTGGCCTGTCGGTGCTGGATTTCATGAAACGCACGACTCTGGCGAAAATGACACCCGAGGCTTTGCGCGCCATTGGCCCCGCCGCCGAACGCTTGGCAACATCGGAAAGCTTGCAGGCGCATGGCTTGTCGGTGCGCGCGCGCCTTGATGCATTGAATGGGGGGCAGGAATGAGCGACCGCATTACCAAAATCCATATCGACGAGGCGGGCCTAACCCTGCCCACGCCCGAAATTGAACAAGAACGCCGCGTGGCGATTTACGACCTGCTGGAAGAAAACCACTTCGCCCTGCCCGCCCGCGAAGGGCGGCCCAGCGGCCCCTATCACATGGCCCTTGCCATCCGCGAAGGGCGGCTTGTGGTGGATGTGACATCCGAGGCGGGCGAAAAGGCGGCGGAATTTCACCTGTC
Source organism: Rhodobacter sp. (assembly GCA_027482795.1). Classification (GTDB taxonomy): domain Bacteria; phylum Pseudomonadota; class Alphaproteobacteria; order Rhodobacterales; family Rhodobacteraceae; genus Cypionkella. The sequence continues at coordinate 19,561 of JAIXVS010000138.1, read as the reverse complement.
CCTTGGCCCATTTCGGCAGATTGTGAAGGATTACTTCCAAATCTGTGACAGCTATTTCGATGCCGTCAAACGCCTTGCCCCTGCCCAGATTGAAGCGATCGACATGGCGCGGCGCGGCATTCACAATGAGGGCGCCGCCGTGCTGCAAGAACGGCTGGACGGCAAGGCCAGCCTTGACAAAGACACCGCACGGCGGCTGTTCACGCTGATCTGTGTTTTGCAGTGGGGGATGTAGGATGCCAAATTTCCCCCAAGCGGTGCTGTTTTGCTGCGATCATAACGCCGTGCGTTCCCCCATGGCCGAGGGGCTGATGAAAAAACTCTACGGCCAGCGCGCCTATGTGCAGTCGGCGGGGGTGAAGAATGATCTGGAAATTGACGGGTTTTCCATCGCCGTCTGCGCCGAGCTGGGGATCGAACTGTCGCGCCATCGCAGCCGCAGTTTTGACGAGATGATCCGCGATGGCGAGGATTTAGGGGCCTATGACCTGATCATCGCCCTGTCCCCCGCCAGCCAGCGGCAGGCGTTGGAACTGACGAAAACATCCCATGTCGAAGTGCTGTATTGGCCGATTTTCGACCCCACCGCGATAGGCGCGGGGCGCGAGGAGAAACTGGCGGCATATCGGCAGGCGCGGGACGAGATTAAGGCGCGGTTGGTGGAGAGGTTTGGGGCTGCCTAGTAGCGATAGCGGCACTGCACGATGATAAGGGTATCGCCGTCCACGCGGTAAACCAAACGATGCTCGCGGTCGATGCGGCGCGACCAGTTTCCCGACAGATCGCCCTTTAAGGGTTCGGGTTTGCCTGTACCCTCAAAGGGGTGGCGCAAACACTCCTTAATCAGCCCGTTCACCTTGCGATACATCGCCTTGTCGGTTTCCTGCCAATACAGCCAATGATCCCACGCGGCGGGCAGAAAGGTGACGTTCACTTGGCCGCCAGCTCGTCAAACTCTTGCTCGGTCAGGGTGATGCCAAGGCCTTGGCGGTAGTCATCCAACGCCTTATCCAGCGCGGCCTTGTTGGCGGGGGAGGCCAGCAGATAGGTGGTTTCATCCATGCTGGACCAGTCTTCCAGACTGACCAGCACCACAGGCTTGCCCCCCGCGCGGGTGACGATGACGGGTTCATGATCGTCATTCACACGGTCCATGACCGAGGAAAGATTGGCGCGCAGATCGGTGGAGGAGATGTGTTTCATGGCGAGAATGTACGTGATTGCGTATATTTTGTCAAGTGTGGCGCAGGGTGCGTGATTTCACGCACCATGTCGGGCGGAGGGGTGGTGAGTGCAAGCAAGCACCCCACTCGCTGCAACTCATTTAGTTTTGAGCAAGATAAAGGTAGGCGAGGAAAAGAAGACCAAAAAATAACAAAAACGGCCCACCAACGACGACGATCAACGCAATGATTAGCGACGGGATCCAACCAAACGCAATGCCAAGAAACCATCCGAAACTAAAGACAGCGTATATCCAACATGCCCAGAAGCTCAAAAAGCCAAGCACGTAGCCAATCGCAAAATATACCTTGCTGCCATCCATAGTTTACCCCCCCTCACTGATCCAAGAAACTCCGCAACTTCCTGCTCCTGCTCGGATGCTTCAACTTCCGCAGCGCCTTTGCCTCAATCTGCCTGATCCGCTCCCGCGTCACGGAAAACTGCTGCCCCACCTCTTCCAGCGTGTGATCCGTGTTCATCCCAATGCCAAAGCGCATCCGCAAAACCCGTTCCTCGCGGGGCGTTAGGGATGCCAGCACCCGCGTGGTGGTTTCTTTCAGGTTTTCCTGAATGGCACTGTCCAGCGGCAGGATGGCGTTTTTGTCTTCGATAAAATCGCCCAGCTGGCTGTCTTCTTCATCGCCAATCGGGGTTTCCAGCGAAATCGGTTCTTTGGCGATTTTCATCACCTTGCACACCTTCTCAAGCGGCATTTGCAGCTTTTCGGCCAACTCCTCGGGCGTGGGTTCGCGCCCAATTTCGTGCAGCATCTGGCGGCCCGTGCGCACCAATTTGTTAATGGTTTCAATCATATGCACAGGAATACGGATGGTGCGGGCCTGATCGGCAATGCTGCGCGTAATCGCCTGCCTAATCCACCAGGTCGCATAGGTCGAAAACTTATACCCGCGCCGATATTCAAACTTATCCACGGCCTTCATCAGGCCAATGTTCCCTTCCTGAATCAAATCCAAGAATTGCAGGCCGCGGTTGGTGTATTTTTTCGCAATCGAAATCACCAAACGCAGGTTCGCCTCGACCATTTCCTTTTTGGCCTGACGCGCCTCTTTCTCGCCCTTTTGCACTTGGTTCACAATGCGGCGGAATTCGGAAATATCCACGCCGATGTATTGGCCCACAGTGGCCATTTCCACGCGCAATTCTTCGACCTTATCGCGCGAGCGTTCCATCAACGCCTGCCAGCCGCGCCCCGATTTGGCGGCCATGCGGTCAACCCATGTCGGGTCTAATTCATAACCTTGGTACTCATCGATAAACTCGCGGCGGTTGATCCGCGCGGCATCGGCCAATTTCACCATCGATGAATTGATCGACATGATCTTGCGGTTGATGCCGTACAGCTGGTCAATCAGCGCTTCGATACGGTTGTTGTGCAGATGCAATTCATTCACATAAACCACAATCTCGCTGCGCAGTTTTTGATAGTCTGCCTCGGCCTTTTCGGAAAAGCCGCGGCTGTCCGACAGGGTGGCCGACATACGCAAATCTTGCATTTCGGCCAGCTTTTCATAGCCTTGTGCAATGGCGTCCAGCGTTTCCAAAACCTTGGGCTTTAGCGTGGCTTCCATCGCCGCCAGCGACATCGATGCGCCGTCTTCGTCATCGTCATCATCATCGCCGCGCATCAGCGGGTTGCCGTCTGCGTCCAGCTCTGGCTCTTCCTCGCCCTTGGGCGCGCGGGGGGCACCGTCCAGATCGACGCCTTCTAAATCGGCGCCAACCATGCCCTCTTCGCCATCGAGCGATCGGCCAAAGGTCGCTTCCAAATCGATCACATCGCGCAGAAGGATGTCTTCGTTCAGAAGTTCGTCGCGCCAAATGATAATGGCCTGAAAGGTCAGCGGGCTTTCGCACAGGCCCGCAATCATCGTGTTGCGGCCCGCTTCGATGCGCTTGGCAATGGCAATTTCGCCTTCGCGCGATAGCAGTTCCACACTGCCCATTTCGCGCAGATACATGCGCACAGGGTCGTCGGTGCGGTCTAGCGCCTCGGCACTGCTGCCCACCACGGCCACATCGCGGTTGCCGCCGCCTGTTTCCACCAGCTCGCCCACAACGGGGGCCTCGCCCTCTTCAACCTCGTCATCTTCAACCACGTTGATGCCCATTTCGGACAGCATCGCCATAACATCTTCAATCTGATCGCCCGACACTTGGTCGGGCGGCATCACCTGATTCAGCTGTTCATAGGTGATATAGCCGCGCTCGCGCGCATCGGCGATCATGCGTTTTACGGCAGCTTGCGAAAGGTCTAGCGTGGCCTCGCCATCATCGGCATCGGGTTTTTGATCGTCGCTGTCGCTCATGGCCAAGGCGCTCCTACGGGGTCTAGGGGTGTCTGCGGTAGAATAACGAATCGCAGAAAGAGGTAAACGAATCAATAGCGCGAATCACGCTGGGTTAAAGGCCGAATCAGGCAGATTCTTCGGCAAATTAGCGCGATTTCTTCTCCCAAGCGCGGGAATCGATCAGATTTTGCAGGTGATTCGACATGGCGGCGCGGTCTTCGCCCAAATCGCCCGAATCAGGGCGCGGCGGGTTATCGGCGCGCTGGCGCGCAGCGGTGGCCTGCGCCAGCCGCCATGTTAGGCCTTCATCGACAAAGCCCTCCATATCGGCCATCGCCTCGGCAATCTCGCGCCGCGCGCCGCGGTGCGCATCCAGCTTGGCCAGTTCTTCGGCAAGGCACAGCGTGGCAAGGTCGCTGTCACTGCGGTTTCGCACACAGGGCGCAATGCGCACGTGGGGGCGCGTCAGCAGGGTTGCAAGGGCGGGCGCGGCGGCAGTGTTCACCGCGTCATAAATCTGGGCAGCGTCGCTATCGGCATGGGCCAGCAGCACATCGCGCAACTGCGCATGATCTGGGCCAATCAAATTCAGCCGTTCGACCGCGCTTTCAAACTGGCGGATCAGCGCGGGGTGGGTGACCAGCGTCGCCAAAATCACCGCCTCGCGCAGCACTTCGTCCACCGCGCCCGATGATGTGGCCAGCAGCGATGATTTGGTGGCAGGGCTGGGGGGCAGTTCGGGGGCGGCGCGTTTGGCCCCGCGCACATAGGGTGTCCATGCCCGCGCCTTGGTGCCAAACAATTCGCGGCGCAGGCGGTTTATATCCTCGCCGTAATGGCTGCGGATTGACGGATCTTGAATGCGGGCAATATGCGCGCGCAGTGATTTATCCAAGGCCGCCTTGCGTTCGGGGCTGTCAAAGCTGCGCCCCTCAATTTCCCGCGCCCACAAAAGGTTCACCATCGGCTGGGCCGCGTCCAGCGCTGCCTGCATCGCGGCTGGCCCCTGCGATTTAATCAGATCATCAGGGTCAAGCCCCGCAGGAAGGCTCGCAAAGCGCAGCCCCTTGCCGGCCTGCAAAAGGGGCAGCGCCAAATCCACCACGCGCAGCCCCGCGCGAATGCCCGCCGCATCACCATCCAGCGCGATAATCGGCTCGTCATGAATGCGCCACATCAGCGCCAGTTGGTCGGCAGTGACCGCCGTGCCAAGGGGGGCCACTGCCGCGCTAAACCCCGCCTCAACAAGCGCGATCACGTCCATATAGCCTTCGGCCACGATCAGCGGCTTGCCCTTTCCCGCCGCCTCGCGCGCGGGGGCAAGGTTGAACAGATTGCGCCCCTTGTCGAAAATCTCGGTTTCTGGCCCGTTCAGATATTTGGCCCGCGCATTGGGATCGAGCGAGCGCCCCCCCAGGGAGATGGCCCTACCCCGCCCATCGCGAATAGGAAAAATGATGCGGCCCTTAAAGCGGTCATAAGGCGGGCGTCCGTCATCGGGTTTGGCACAAACCCCAGAGGCGATGATCAGATCATCCGAAAGCCCCTTTTGTTTCAAAGCATTATACAGAGCGTTTGGCAAATCTGGCGCATATCCAATGCCCCAACGTTCCTGCGCGGCCTCCGAAAGCCCGCGCCGCGCCAAATAGGCGCGCGCAGGTTCGGCAGCCGCCGTGCGCAGTTGCAGGCGCATCCATTTGATCGCCTCTTCCATCACCAAAATCAGTTGGCTGCGCCTGTCGGCCACCTGCGCCGCCTGCGGATCGCGGGCGGGCATTTGCATCCCCGCCTGCCGCGCCAGCACCTCGACCGCCTCCATAAAGCCCAAATTCTCGGTCTCTTTGATAAAGGTCAGCGCGTCGCCCTTGGCATGGCAGCCAAAGCAGTAATAAAACCCCTTGCGGTCATCCACATGAAAAGACGGGCTTTTTTCATGGTGAAACGGGCAAGGTGCCCAAAAATCGCCCTTGGCTTGGTTGGATTTGCGCATATCCCACGTAACCTTGCGGCCCACAATGGCCGAAAGGGTCACGCGCTCGCGTATCTCATCCAAAAATCCGTTTGGCAGGCTCATGCGCCTAATATGGGCTAAAGCGCCCGCGCCGCAAGGATTCGCATCGCGCTTTCCAATTCATGCCACGCCGTATGCGCCATCGAACGAAATACCATCACCTCAAAACTATCCACGCCCATGCGCATCAGGCACAGCGGCACATGATAAAGCTGGCTGCGAATAGACGCACCCACAGGCAGCGCGGACAGGCGCAGATCGACAGGCACGTAATGGGCCAGCGTATCCACCGCCGCAGGGCCTGCCAGCGCAAACCGCGCCCATGCGTCCGATTGGTCAACTACCGCCGCCGCATCGCCCATATCGGGGCAATCTGCCCCAATCAGAAACGCCTGATCGCGCCCTGCCCATGCAATGCGCGCATCGCCATGACTGGCCATACGGTTTGGCGCAGGAAAGCCAAGGCCAATTTTGGCCAAGGCAAGGTTCACATCCGCCCCGCGCCCCAGATAGGGCGCAATCGATGTGATCTGGGCCCAGTCCATCTGCGCCAAAGTGGTGCCTGCCAAGGTCACAGGTTTGATATAGCCAAGGGGCGCTGTTGCGATAAGGTTAACCACGCATTCTCTCCCCTGATTTATCAAAGAACACAGGATCGCAGACCTCGGCGCGCACATTGATGCCGCGCAGACGGTCAACCACCATCACAGTTTCCCCATGCCGCGCGCGGCCCCGCTCTAAAAAGCCCAAGGCCAAATAGGTTTGGAACTGCGGCGAATACCCCACCGATGACAGATAGCCTTGCGACTGCTCGCGCGTCAGCGGCGCACCTTGGGCAAATATATGCGCCCCTGCCGTAATCGCCTCGCCTTGCAGCGGGCGCAGGCCCACCATGTGCGCGCGGTTTTCATGTACCATGCCGTCCCGCTGTGCCGCGCGTTTGCCGATGCAATCTTTCTTGGCCGATACCATCGTGCCAAGGCCCAAATCCCCCGCCGTGATGCGCCCATCTATTTCGGCATGGGTGATAAAGCCCTTTTCAATGCGCAGCACATTCAGCGCCTCCATTCCGTACAGACCCCCGCCCATCAATTCGGCCCGCGAAATCAGATCGCGCATCAGCGCCTCGCCATAGCGGGTGGGCACGGCAATCTCGTACCCTTCTTCACCAGAAAAGCTGATGCGGAACACCCGCGCGGGCACGCCGCTGATTTGCGCAGGTGCCACCCCCATAAAGGGCAAATCACCCAAGGGCGCAGACAGCATGGATGCCACAAGAACCCGCGCGCGCGGCCCAGCCACGGCAAATTGCGCAAAGGCTTCGGTGACGGAAATGAACCGCAGATCAAAATCCGCGCAATAAGCTTGGTGCACAAATTCCAAATGCCGCATCACCAACCCCGCCGCCGCCGTGGTGGTGGTCATCAGGTAATGGTTTTCCCCCAAACGCGCGGTCGTGCCATCGTCCAGCACATAGCCATCGGCGCGCAGCATCAGCCCGTATCGCACGCGCCCCACGGGCAGCGTGCTAAAGGTATTGGCATAAACCAAATCAAGAAAACGCGCCGCATCTTTGCCCTGAATATCAATCTTACCCAGCGTGGAGACATCCGCCACCCCAACAGCCCCCCGCACATAGCCCACTTCGCGGTTACATGATGTTTGCCAATCGCCTTCTCCCGCTTTGGGGAAATAGCTGGGGCGATACCACAGCCCTGCCTCGATCATCGGCGCGCCGCGATCGCGCGACAGTTTGTCAGATGTCAAAAACCGCTGCGGGGCAAAGCCCATGCCGCGCCCGCCTGCCCCCATCGCCGCAATGGATGTGGGCGCATAGGGCGCGCGATAGGTGGTGGTGCCCACTTCGGGAATGCCCTTGCCCGTGGCATCTGCCAGCACCGCCAGCGCGCCAATATTGCTGTTTTTGCCCTGATCGGGGGCCATGCCTTGGGTGGTGTAGCGTTTCATATGCTCAACCGATACAAACCCCTCTTGCGCCGATAGGGCCACATCCTTGACCGTTACATCATTGGCAAAATCCAGCCAAGCGCGGGCATAGACACCGCCCGATGTCTCCATCGCCCATAGCGGCGTGATGATATAGGGCGCATCTTCGCAGTCAGGCACGGCGAAAGGCGCGGGTTTGCGCCCCATTTCCGCTAATGCGGCAGCGGCGGCCTCTGCCCCTTGGGTAAAGGCGGATTTGGTGGAAAAATCCCCATTGCAGGCCCCGACAGCGCGCATATTGGGAATGGCATTTGCCTGCGGCACAAAGGCGGCAAGGCTTGCCTCCCACCGTGGGCGACCATTCATATGGCAGGTCAAATGCACCATCGGGTTCCAGCCGCCAGACACGGCAAGCACGTCACAGTCCAACGAAAACTCGCCGTTCAAATGGGTGCCGCTGATGTGGCGCAGGCCGTGGCGGCCCTTGGTTTTGGTGATGCGGGCGTTCAGATGCACAGGGCAATCTTCGACAACCGATGCATCGGGGCGCGTGTCCAGTATCGCCAGAACATTAACCCCTGCTTGGATCATCTGCCGCGCCACGCGCCGCGCGCCATCATTATTGGCCAGCAGCACCACCTTTTGCCCCACGGCCACGCCGTAAATGTTCAGATAATCTTGCACGGCAGACGCCAGCATAATGCCAGGGCGGTCGTTGTTTTCAAAGGCAATCGGGCGTTCCAGCGCGCCTGCCGCCAAAATGGTTTGCGCCGCCGTGATGCGCCAGAAACATTCGCGCGGAAGGTCAGCGCGCGGGGCGCGGTGCAGGCCCACCCGTTCCAACGCCGAATAAACCCCGCCATCATAGGCCCCCGTCACCGCCGTGCGCGTCATCACGCGCACATTGGGCAGGGCGGCCATTTCGCTGCGCGCCTTTTCCAGCCAATCGGCGGCAGGCGCACCATCCAGTTGCGGCATATCGCCCAAAAGGCGCCCGCCAATATGCGCCTTTTCCTCAGCTAGGATCACATCCGCACCCGCGCGTGCCGCCGTCAACGCGGCCGCAATCCCCGCAGGGCCGCCGCCAATGACAAGCACATCGCAAAAGGCATAGGATTTTTCATACTGCCCTTCGTCATGCTTACCCGAGAGCGAGCCCAGCCCCGCCGCGCGGCGGATAATCGGCTCGTACAGCGCTTCCCAAAAGGCGCGCGGCCACATGAAGGTTTTATAGTAAAACCCCGCCCCCAGAAACGGCGTGGCCAGATCGTTTATCGCCAAAATGTCAAAGCGCAGGCTGGGCCAACGGTTTTGGCTGCGGGCATTGAGCCCTTCGAAAATCTCTTGCCCCGTGGCGCGCACATTGGGGGTGTGGTTGGTGGTGCCCACCACTTCAACCAAGGCATTGGGTTCTTCAAACCCCGCTGTCAGCACCCCGCGCGGGCGGTGATATTTAAAGCTGCGCCCCACCACGCGCACACCATTGGCCAGCAGCGCCGAGGCTAATGTGTCGCCCTTATACCCCTGATAGCGTTTGCCATCGAAGGTAAAGCTGATGGGCTTTGCGCGGTCAATTAGGCCCCGTCCGTCAATGCGCATGTCAGGCGTCCTTTTTCGGCGTTCTGGGTGGGGTGGCAGGTTTGGCTGCGGGTTTTGCAGCAGCTTTTACGGCGGGTTTCGCTGCGGGTTTTGCCGCAGCAGTATCAGGTTTCGCAGCAAGCTTTGGCGCAGCATTGGCGGCAGGTTTCGGCGCTGCCTGCGCCCCCATCACCAATTCCGCCCCCAAAACCGCATGGGTTACCGTGTTGCGGGTAACCTTCAACCACGCCGCGCATCCGCCCTCGTGATACCATAAATCCTGCACCTGCCCCGCGATATTATCGCGTAGGAACAATTGGTTATCGAGTGCGTCCAAATCCGCATCCTGCCCCACGGGGGACAGATAATCAGGGCTGCCGTAGTAATAAAACTCGCGCCGATCACGCGGCCCGCACAGGGGGCATGGAATTTTCATGGGCCTACCTCAATGCAAATTATGCTGGCTGCCGGTGCCTTCTTCGTCAATCGTATGGCCAGTGCGGAACCTGTCCAAACGGAACCGCCGCGCCACTTCGTGCGGGGTGTCTGTCGCCATCAAATGCGCCATGCACCAGCCAGACGCAGGCACGGCTTTGAAGCCGCCATAATTCCAGCCCGCGTCCAGATACAGGCCCTGCACAGGGGTTTTATCAATAATCGGGCTGCCGTCTGGCGTCATATCCATGATCCCGCCCCATGATCGCAGCACCTTGGCGCGGCCGATCATTGGCATCAGGGTCATCCCCGCCTCCATCACATGCTCAACCATCGGCAAGTTCCCGCGCGAGGCGTAGCTGGCGTAAAAATCAATATCGCCGCCAAACACAAGGCCGCCCTTATCGGACTGGCTGATATAAAAATGCCCCATGCCAAAGGATATTACATGGTCGATCACGGGCTTTAACCCCTCGGTCACAAAGGCCTGCAAGACATGGCTTTCAATCGGCAATCGCATCCCAGCCATTGCGGCCACTTGAGATGACCGCCCCGCCACCACAATCGCCACCTTTTTGGCGCGAATGGCCCCGCGCGTGGTTTGCACGCCGCGCACAACCCCGCCGTCTATATCAATGCCCGTCACTTCGCAGTTTTCAATCAAATCAACCCCGCGCGCATCCGCCCCGCGCGCATAGCCCCACGCCACCGCATCGTGCCGCGCCGTGCCGCCGCGCCAATGCATCAGGCCCCCATAAATGGGAAAACGGGTTTGCTCGAAATCCAAATACGGCACTTCTTCGCGCACCTGCTCGCGCGTCCACAGTTCCGCATCATCGCCCTGATTGATCATCGCATTGCCGCGCCGCGCGAGGGTGTCGCGCTGCCCGTCCGAATGGCACAGCACCAATTGCCCGCGCTGCGAATGCATGACATTATAGTTCAGTTCCGCCTCCAACCCCTCCCACAGCTTCAACGAATGGCTGTAGAATTCGCTATTGCCGGGCATGTAGTAATTCGCGCGCACAATCGTGGTGTTGCGCCCAATATTGCCGCTGCCGATATAGCCCTTTTCCAGCACCGCAATATTGGTGATGCCGTGGTTCTTGGCCAGATAATAGGCGGTCGACAACCCATGCCCGCCGCCGCCAATGATGATCACGTCATATTCTGGCTTCGGGTCAGGCTTGCGCCACGCAGCGCCCCAACCCTTGTTGCCGCGCAGCCCTTCGGCCAGCACCTTTAGCCCTGAATAGCGCATATCTGCCCCACAACTGCCACCGCGCCTGAACTGCGCGTTTCTTAGCGCCAATTCAACCCGCTTTACGCCCGCCTTTCAACTGCCTTCGCGGCAAAAAATGCACCATGCGCGACAGTCGGCGCGCAGGGGTGGCGCGGGCGGGCTGATTTGCCCCGCATTTCGCGCAGATTCCCAAATTTCGGCGCGGGTTGAACACATCGCTGCCATGATGTTGGGCCACAACCGCTGGTGGATAGGTGTGTCACGCGCGCCCACCCCCAAGATTAGGAGCCCGCTATGCCAAGGTCATCGAGTAAATTGCAACCCCAGCGCAGCCCCAAAGGCACATGCGCCACATCAGGCTATGAAGACGGATCACTAACCGTTTTCGCGCTTGTCGCCTTGGTTGGCATGGTGGGCATCGGCGGGCTTGCTGTGGACACAATGAACTACGAGGCCAAACGCGTCGCCACCCAAGACGCGCTTGATCGCTGCACGCTGATGACATCGCTGGCGCAAAACCGCATCGATGGCATGGCGACCGCTCCAAACGCGACCGCGGAACAAAAGACGGCACGCGCAAAGAAGGTTGCCAAAGATTGCATGGACAAATCCGAAGCGGGCGATGACGGGCTGAACGATCCTGTCATTACCACAAATAACAGCGAACGCTCGACCACGCTGTCGGGCAACTTTACCTTTAATGGGCTGTTCCCCAACGCCACAGGCGCAGGCAACACGCCCACCAAAACCTTTGCCCTGACCGCGCAATCGCGCCAGAAACTGCCCAACTTGGAAATCAGCATCGCCATTGATACAACCCATTCTGTGTTTTGGAACGCCCTGCGCGACCCGCTTAAGGTGTTTTTGAACACAATCGCCGCGCCCGATACGGGCAACAAAGTATCGGTGAACATCATTCCCTATGGCGACAGTGTCTATTTGGGCACACCCCTGATCGAGCGGTTTAATGACACCAACAAACCGCCGCTTAGCAATACCGACAACCGCGCTTGCCTGAATTTTTCGCAAACGGAACGGGGCGAATTGGGTATCAACTTTGATGACCCCTATATCTGGAGCTGGCCAATAATGTTGGCAGGTACGGGCTATGGGGGCACCAGTTGGGAAACCATCGAATTTCAAAGCGTTCAATTCAACGAAACGTCCGAAGCTGCTAGCGTTTTGAACGGCGCGGGCAGCTGTAGGCTGCAAACAGATCCTTTGGCCGTGACGGGCAACACCCCGCTGATTGGCGTGCAAGTGGCCCGCCCCGTCAGCGCGACAGCCTCGACAACGATCAACAATAAGTTGAACGCAATCGTGGCATCCAGCTTTGTCCTTGGCAACACTGCCGATACAACGGGCGGGCTGAAATGGGCCTTGTCGGCCCTTGATCCCAGCCTAGAGCGGTTGATTGATGCCCAAGTTACCGCTAATGTATCACCTAGCCCCGTCTCGGGCCGCCCGCGTAGCTATACCGCAGCAGACACGATGAAAGTGTTGTTGTTTTTCACAAACAATGCCTTCGCCACGTCCAACTACGCCTCATCCCAACTGCAAGGCGGTCAATGGGGCCGCGAAATTCGCCCTGAATTTTTGGGCGATACCCCCTCGACCATTTGGCGCACACCGGGGCCTGCAACACCAACGCGGCCCGTGCGCCTGTCCGTGTTTCACGACAATGCACCCGATCCAACGCGGCCCTATTGGGTGACCCAAGGCATAACGGTCAATCCGCAGCCCGCATCGGAAAATGCGCAGTGGATGGCCGCCCCCTATCAGCACCCAGGTGGCGGCGCGCCCGTGCGCCTAACCTGGAGCCAAGCCATGTCGCAAATCACCCTCTTCACCATCATTCGCCAGCTTTACATGGCCCCCTTTAGCCCCGTGACCAATTCGACAAACACGTGGTCGGCCTTGGTTGACCGTTTCACCTATATCGTGCGCGACAGCGCCCAAGACCGCGCAAATTTTACCGCGCTGTGCAACGCCGCCAAACAGCAAGGCGTGCTGATTTACATGATGCGCGGCCCAGGCAGCACCTCGGTCACGGCAACGACCGATGGGCAAAGAGCGCATAACACCAACGTCACGCTTGCCAACCCCGTCTATAACGGCTGCGCCACTTCTAGCGCGCATGTGTTCACGGTAGGCGAAACAAACATCCGATCGACCTTGCGGATGATCGCGTCGAACATCGCCCAATTGACCCTGACCCAGTAAAGAAGATGCACATGCGCGCCCTTACATCGCTGAAAAAATGGCTGTCGCGCGAAGACGGCACAGCCACGATCGAATTTGTCACCGTCATTCCTATGGCCATGGCAATCTTGCTGGCCGCGGGCGAGGCGTCGATGGTTAGCCTGCGCCAAACCGCGCTGGACCGTGCGCTGGATATGACCGTGCGCGAACTTAGGCTAGGCAAAATCGCCAACCCGACATTTGCAGATTTGCGCACAAGGATTTGCAACCGCCTCAGTTCGCTGGACGATTGCGCTGCAAACCTGACGCTGGAAATGACAGTGCGCAGCACCTCGATTACGGGCATTGTCAGCGTGCCAAGCCTGACCGACCTTTGTATAAACCGCGCCACAAATATCGATCCCGTGCTTTCGCTTCGGCCCGGCGCTGCCGACGGAGATCCAGTACCGGGGGGTGCGAATGATTTGGTTTTGGTGCGCGCTTGCCTTGTGCAAGATTACTTCTTTCCCACAACCGCCAACCAAATCGCCCTTGAAGACAACACGGGTCAAGAATTTCAGCTGATCTCGACAACTGCCTTTGTGAACGAACCGCGATAGGAAATGATCATGCAACGCGCTTTTTTTGCCCTTCGTAAATTCCTATCCGACACGCGCGGCAACATGGCGGTCGAGGCGATCTTGATCCTGCCCGTTATGTCGCTGATGTTTGTGTTCTTTAATGTGTATTGGGATGCCTACCGCGCACAAAACCTTGCGCAAAAGGCAACCTTCACCATCGCCGACATCATCTCGCGCGAAAGGGCGCAAATCGTGCCGAACTATGCGCGCAGCTTTCTGCGCGTGTTTAACTATGCCGCCGAAGTGCCCGGTACGTTGAATGTCACAAATTATACCCGTTCCGCCGCCGTTATCCGCATCACCAGCGTAACCTTTTTAGAAGGCGGCGCTGGCGAAGCAGATGACACGGTAAGTGTATCCTGGTCTATCTCGTCCGATCCCGCGCGGATGCCCGAATGGACCAATGCCACAATCAGCCAAATTTCCGACGATATTCCTGCCATGCTGGACGGTGACAATATCATCGTTGTGGAAACGCGTCTGCGCTGGCAGCCCAAATTCACCGCAGCCAAGGCCGACAGTTTGACAAGCGCACAAGATGGCTGGTTTACCGCGCGCGACATTGAAACCATGGCAACCGTGCGCCCCCGTTTTGTGCCAAGAGTTTGCTTTACCAACAACGTTACTGGCGCGGGCGCAGTTGTGGTGGCGTGCGAATTGTAAACGCGCGGCGACTGTGCAATTTCGCGCAATAAATCGGCGCGGCCTGCACTTGTCCATAGGCAACCTCGGCCCTAACTGCTGATCGACGTCGGCCCAAGCAACGGGCGCGCAAACAGATAGGTGACCAATGTCTTTTCGCCCCGTAAAATCAACCTCGCTGGCCACGCCGCATATCGAAGGCGCGGGCGTGCATTTGCACCGCGCCTTTGGCTTTGGCGACCCCACCCGCCTTGACCCGTTTTTGATGTTTGACGATTTTCGCGGCGATCATCCGTCCGATTATCGCGCGGGCTTTCCATGGCATCCGCATCGCGGCATTGAAACCATTACCTATGTTTTGGCGGGCGCAGTCGATCATGGCGATAGCCTTGGCAACCGCGGAACGCTGAAGGGCGGCGATGTGCAATGGATGACGGCGGGCAGCGGGATTTTGCACCAAGAAATGCCCAAAGGAAACGGTCAGGGGCAAATGCACGGCTTTCAATTGTGGGCGAACCTGCCGCGCGAGTTGAAAATGACCAAGCCCCGCTATCAAGACGTGCGCGGCACTGATATTCCCGAACTGCTGGAAGATGACGGCACGGTTGTGAAAGTGATCGTCGGCAGTTTCTGGGGCAAAACGGGGCCTGTAGATGGTATCGCTGCCGATCCGCAATATTTGGATATTTATGTGCCCCCCAACAAAAAGCGCAGCTTCAAGGTAGATACCCGCCGCGCCGCCTTTGCCTATGTCTTCGAAGGCGCTGCGAAATTCGAAGACAGCGCCCCCCCGCGCGGTGTTTTGACGGAAAAGGAATATCAGGGGCAAGAGCTGAATATCCGCGATCTGTCGGGCAACCGCACCCTGATCGAATTTGGCAAGGGTGACGAGGTTGTCGTGCGCGCAGGCGAGGATGGCGTGCGATTCCTGCTGATTTCGGGCGCGCCCATTGCCGAACCTGTGGCATGGCACGGCCCCATTGTGATGAACACCCAAGAAGAATTGCAGCAAGCGATGCGCGAACTCCGCAACGGCACCTTCATCAAACCCGCGCATTGATCTTTGCGCATATGAATGGTTAGGGTGCCGCTATGATCCGCGCCCTAACCATTTTGCTTTTGCTGACCGCCTGCACGGAATTTCCGCAGGTCGATGCCGCCGCGCCCGCACAAATCCCGCCGCGCCCCGCCTACCTAACCCCAACCGAACTTGCCGCCGTGAATGCAGCACTGGCCAATCCAGACAGCGCAACCCTTGCCGAACAGGGCGCAGCCCTGCGCGCCAGCGCTAATGAATTGCGCGCGCAATAGCCGCGCACGGGCCCCGCGCCGTTGCACCCTGCGCGGCCTTGCGCTAACAGGGGCCAAGATTGAAAGGGCCTGATATGTCAACACTTCCCGCACAAAATCCCCCCCTTCGCCTTGGACTGGCGGGGCTTGGCACTGTTGGCATTGGCGTGGTCAAAATCGTGCAAGATCATGCCGATGTGATCGCCGCCCGCACGGGTCGGCGCATTGAAATCACCGCCATTTCTGCGCGCGACCGCACCAAAAACCGCGATGCTGATCTGTCATCTTACGCGTGGGAGGCAGACCCCGTTGCCTTGGCAAAACGCGATGATGTGGATGTCTTTGTCGAAGTGATGGGCGGGCATGAGGGTGCCGCCCATGACGCAACCCTTGCCGCCATTGCGTCGGGCAAAGATATTGTCACCGCGAACAAGGCGCTGCTGGCCCATCACGGCCAAGCCCTTGCTTTGGCTGCCGAATCCGCTGGCCGTGTGATCCGCTTTGAAGCCGCCGTTGCAGGCGGCATCCCCGTGATCAAGGCGCTGACCGAAGGGCTGGCCGCCAACCAAATCCGCCGCGTGATGGGCGTGATGAACGGCACCTGCAACTATATCCTTACCCGTATGCAAAGCGCGGGCCTGCCGTACGAGACGGTGTTCGAAGAGGCGCGCCAGCTGGGCTATCTGGAAGCTGACCCGAATTTAGACGTGGGCGGCATTGATGCGGGGCATAAACTGTCACTTCTGGCATCGATTGCCTTTGGCACCGAAGTGGCCTTTGACGCGGTGGAACTGGAAGGCATCGGCGCGATTTCGATTGATGATATCAAGCTGGCCGAAGATATGGGCTATAAAATCAAACTGCTTGGGGTCGCCCAAATGTCGGGGCGGGGCCTTGAACAGCGGATGACGCCCTGTCTTGTGCCATCCACCTCGCCCTTGGGCCAATTGGTGGGCGGCACGAATATGGTGGTGCTGGAAGGCGACCGCGTGGGCCAAATCGTCATGCGCGGTGCGGGCGCAGGGGCAGGCCCCACCGCCAGCGCTGTGATGGGCGATGTGATGGATATCGCGCGCGGGCTGCGCCTGCCCACCTTTGGCCAACCCGCCACCACCTTGCGCAAACCCGTTCCCGCCACCTCGGCAACCGCCGCGGCCCATTACCTGCGCATGACTTTGCTCGACAAACCTGGCGCCTTGGCCAAAATCGCCACTGCCTTGGGCGAGGCGGGCGTGTCGATTGACCAAATGCGCCAATACAGCCACGAAGGCTCCGAAGCGACCGTGCTGATCGTCACGCACAAAGCCACCCGCGCCGACATTAACGCCGCGACCGCCCGTTTTGCACCAACGGGCGTGATGGTTGGCACGCCCGTGGTTCTGCGTATTGAAGAGGTTTAGCGCCAGCTAAACGCGCCTAGTCTAACCAACCGCGCCTAGCCCAACCGCGCCTAACCTTACCGCGCCTAATCTAACCGTGACGGTGCCAAAGCCCGCGACAGGCTGGCCTCACCCCGCCCATGGATCGACGCACGATAGTTTGAAATCGTATCCTTCCGCGCCGTGGACAGCAGTTGATCGACAATCTGATCTGGCGTTGCCGATTTGAACTTGCTGCCCAAAATCGCGGCATAACCCGCCACAATCGGCGCACCAAAAGACGTGCCCGCCATTTTCATTCTAGATTCGTCGACGCCCACAACCAAAAACTGGCGCTGCACAGTTGTGTTGCTGCCAGCAAAGTTGGAATAGCTGGCCAAACGGGCTTTTGAACTGGTTCTGCCATTGCGCGTCAACGCGCCCACAAAAATCGCTGACTCGGCCCCGATCAAATCGACGTTCAGATAATCAATCTCGCCGTATTCATCCACACCGCCAATACGCACCGATTCATTGCCAGCAGCCTTCACAACCACCGCCTGCGACGTCTGCGCATAGCTGATAATCGAATCCTCCAGCGCCTCATAATCGACACCGCCCGATCCGGGCGTGCTGGTTATGCCATAGGAAAGATTGATCACATCCAAGCCCGACCGCAATCTTAGATTGCTGAACTCATCAAAATAGCTGCGCCGATACACGGTTGCGCGCGGCGCAATCAAAGACGCTTGCTGCGTTGTCCATCGGCCATGCGTTTTGCTTTCGGTGCGCCCCGTCAAGTTGCCCGTAAACGGATCATTGATAAAGTCATCCACCACCGAAATGGACACGCCCTGCCCCTTATATCCGCGCGCCCACGCAGCCGAGACATCCGTGCTCATCCATGCTTCGCGGCTTTGGGCTGCGGCAGGCGCAGACACGGCCATCGCTGCCAAAACCAAACCACAAATTGCGGCCAAACCTGTTTTTGCATTTTTGATCTGCATCGCTTTTCCCCTTTAAAACGACCACTGCACAACCAAGCGCAGCACGCCAACCGCCCTTGCAGGCTCGTCCCACAGATAATTTAGTGTCTCTTTTGGCGGGATAAGCGTTGCAGCAAGGCGGCAATTCACCCGCTGCACCCCCCCGATTGCGCCAAAATTGCCAACACAGGCCCTTTCGCGCAATCTACCGCCGTAAATTCCAGACACTTCCATTTCCAGAACTAAATTATGCGCAATTGATTTGCGAAAAACAACCCCAAGTGTTCCAGTGGGGCCAAGTGTGTATTTCTCGCCACGCTCGCCCACCGCGCCGCCCCAGATTACACCAAAATTGGGGGAAACTTCCGTTAGAAATGCCGCCGACAGGTTGGGAACCCGTGGTGAATACCAACGCTGCAAATCCACTGCTTGCCCGCCGCTTAACTCAAACCCCTGCGCTGCCGCCGATCTGACCAGATCAGAATTTAATCCCCCATTGGTTAGATCAACCAATCGGCTGCGCCCCCAAATACCGTCATCTTGCCAAGGGCCGACCATTTGGCCATGCGCCGTGCCCGCCAGTTGCAAAGCAAACAGCCCAATGGCACAGGCGCAACCTCGCACTCGCCCCAAACGGGCGCGGGTTGCGGCCACTCCTGCCACATACTGGGCGCGCAAATGGCCCAAAACCATCACAACACTGCCCATTTTGCGCCCCAATCTTTGCGCATCCTCTCCTCAAGACATTTTCTGTGTCTACCACTTAGAAGGAGTGAGTAATGAGTATTGCGTTAAAAACCAACCGCCGCTGGTTGAAATCGGCGATTTTGGCCGCAGCCAGCGAAGAAATCATGCTGCCTTGGGCCGCAAAGCGTATTTCGCGCCCAGCCCCAGCACAGCCCGCGCCCGTGATCCGCATTTTCCCATCGGCACCCGCCAAATACGCAGCCATCGCTGCGCGCTAAACGGGCAAAAGATTCTTATCCGCTGTTAGCGCAAGCAGGATTGCCGCCCCGCATCTGCCCCGATAAGGGCGGATCAGGTGCAACTGGGGGGCAATGCAATGGGCGATGTATCCGAATTTCAAGACCGTTTGCTGTCATTGGGCCTTGCCCGCGTGTCCGAAGCCGCCGCCATCGCCTCGGCTCGGCTGATTGGGCGCGGGGATGAAAAAGCCGCCGATCAGGCCGCTGTCAATGCCATGCGCGAACAGTTGAACCTTCTGGACATCGCAGGCGTTGTGGTAATTGGCGAGGGCGAGCGGGACGAGGCCCCGATGCTGTATATCGGCGAGGAAGTCGGCACTGGGCGCGGCCCAGCGGTGGACATCGCGCTTGATCCGCTGGAAGGCACCACGCTGACCGCCAAAGACATGCCCAATGCGCTGACCGTCATCGCCATGGCCCCGCGCGGCACGCTGCTGCACGCCCCCGATGTTTATATGGACAAGCTGGCCATTGGCCCCGCCTATGCGCCGGGCACTGTCACCCTAGACATGCCCCCCGCCGCCCGCGTGCGCGCACTGGCCCGCGCCAAGGGCGTGGCAGCGGATGAAATTTCCGTCTGTATCCTAGACCGCCCGCGCCACGAAGCGATGATTGCCGAGGTGCGCGCCACGGGCGCCGCCATTCGCCTGATTACCGATGGCGATGTCGCGGGCGTGATGCACTGCGCCCAGCCCGATGTGACGGGCATTGATATGTATATGGGGTCTGG
>JAIXVS010000341.1 GCA_027482795.1 Rhodobacter sp. | reverse complement strand
GGCCCCATGCATGTGGGCCATGTGCGCGGCGCAGTTGTTGGGGATGCGCTGTCGCGCCTTTTGGCCTTTGCAGGCTGGCAGGTCACGCGCGAATACTACATCAACGACGGCGGCGCGCAGGTGGATGTGCTGGCGCGGTCAGCGTATGAGCGTTACCGCGAGGCGCATGGGCTGGAGCCTGAAATCCGCGAAGGGCTGTATCCCGGCGATTATCTGATCCCCGTGGGAGCGGCGCTAAAGGCCCGCTTTGGCGACACGCTGCTGGATAAGGGCGAGCAGTTTTGGCTATCGGACGTGCGCGAGATTGCCACCGATCTGATGATGATCGAGATCAAGGGCGATCTGGCTGCTTTGGGCGTGCAGATGGATGTCTATTCGTCCGAAAAATCGCTGTATGGCACAGGCCAGATTGAAGCCGCGATCAAAACCCTGCGCGATATGGATTTGATCTATGAAGGCACGCTAGAACCGCCAAAAGGCAAAGAACCCGACGATTGGGAGCCCCGCGTGCAAACCCTGTTCCGCAGCACGGCGCATGGCGATGATGTTGACCGCCCCGTGCAAAAATCGGACGGGTCTTGGACGTATTTCGCCCCCGACATCGCCTATCACTTTAACAAAGTGCAGCGCGGCTTTGACGAGCTGATCGATATTTTTGGAGCAGACCACGGCGGCTATGTCAAACGCATGAAGGCGGCGGTTTCGGCCCTCTCAAACGGGCGCGTGCCTTTGGACATTAAGCTGGTCAATCTGGTCAAGCTGTACAAAAACGGCGAGCCGTTCAAAATGTCCAAACGCGCGGGCACGTTTGTGACCTTGCGCGATGTGGTGGAACAAGCGGGCGCGGATGTGACGCGCTTTATGATGCTGACGCGCAAGAACGATGTTCCCTTGGATTTTGACTTTGCCAAAGTGCTGGAACAATCCAAAGACAACCCTGTATTCTATGTGCAATATGCCAATGCGCGGATTGGGTCTGTGATGCGCAAATCCATCGAGGCGGGCATGGACGTATCAGATGCCGCTTTGGCGCAGGCCGATCTTAGCCTTTTGTCGCACCCTGCCGAAATTGACCTTATGCAGAAAATCGCCGAATGGCCGCGCCTTGTGGATATTGCCGCGCGTGGAAACGAGCCGCACCGCGTGGCGTTTTACCTGTATGAACTGGCCAGCGAATTCCACGGGCTGTGGAACCGCGGCAATGACGAGCCGTCTTTGCGGTTTGTGCAGGCGGGCAATACGGCAACAGCCGCCGCAAAAGTTGCATTGGTGCGTGCAACAGGCGTTGCGATTTCGGCGGGTCTTGCTATTCTGGGGGTAACGCCTGTTGATGAAATGCGCTGAAAACCGCCGCATCACAGGGGGGCAGGGCCGCTAAGGTCTTGATGTGGCAGTTAAAAAGCCAATGGGGCATGTATCCCTGCGGCATATGAGGCAAAGATGTCTGATCCAAAATACGCCCCCTATGGGGTGGATGACGACCCGTTTTTGACCCATCCCGCTGGGGTTGGCCGTGCGCCTTTGCGGGGCGATCATCGGTTTGCGCAGCAGCCCATGATGCAGCGCGCGGCGCAAGCCGCGCCGCCGCGTTTGCCGCCTGCGCCTGCCTACCCTGATTATGACGATGGCGCGCATTATGCCCCGCACTATGCGCAAGGCGGCGCGGCTGGGACGCAAGACCCTTGGGCGCAGCACCCGTCCTACGATCCGCTGCAGCCCCAGTACCAACCCCATTATGCGCCCGAGCCAAGCCCCGCGCCGCAGGGCAATTTCCGCCCGCGCCAGTCTTATCGCGCGCCAGATGGCGCAGATTATGCGCCAACGCCCCATTATCCAGATTATGGCCCCGAATTTGGTGCAGACTATGGGCCAGATTATCGCCCCGAATATGCGCCAGATTATCCGCGCGCGCAGGTTCAGCCCGCACAGCACCCCCGTGCCGAGCCGCGCGTAAACGCACCGCAGCCCGCAGCCCAGCCCAGCTATGCCGAGACCCGCCGCGCGCAATTGTCCGCGCTGCCGCGCGCGGCCCAAGGCACAAGTGCTGACCCACGCAGCGCGGACGCGCGCCCGCGCGCTCAGCCAAACCATGCCGCCCATTATGGTGCGCCCGAATACCCCCCCCGCAGCTATGCCCCCCTGCCGCAGCCGCCGCGTTATGCAGGCTATTCGGGCGATAGTTTTGCCGCAGGCCTTATGCCAAATCCTGCCAAACTGATGCAAGTGGCTGGCGCTGTTTGCACTGTTTTGGCCCTGATTGGCGCGGGCTATTGGGGCTATGCTTTGGCCGTGCGCGATGCCAACGGCATTCCTGTTGTGCGCGCCCAAGTTGACCCATTGCGCATTGCTCCAGAAAGCCCTGGCGGGAAAGTTTCGGCCAATCAAGGGCTTGCGGTAAACTCTATTCCCGCTGCCAGCACCGCCAGTGCTGCGCCTGACCAAATTACCCTTGCCCCGCAAGTGGCCGAACTTGCCCCCGAAGATACGCAAATTATCGAAGGGGGCAGCTTTGCCCAACCTGCGGGCGCTGGCAGTGATGCTGCGCTGGCGGGCGCGTCTGACCAAGTGCTGGCCGTGCCCCAAACGGCAAGCGGAATTTCCGCCGACCTAACCGCCTTGCCCGATGCTTTGCCCGAAGACATGCCGATGACCGATGCCGAGGCGGTCGAGCGCGCGCTAGAGGCCGCCTTGGCCGAAGGCGGCGATCCGATGCTGGATGTTGCGTCTGCCAGCACCGCAGATGCCGCACTTGCCCCAGCTGAACCTGCCAGCATGGCCGCAACCGATCCCGTCGCCCCGCCCACGGCAGAACTAGACCCCACCACCATCGCCGTTGGCACCCCAATGGCGCAGCTGGGCGCGTTCGACACCGCCGATACTGCCCGCGCCGAATGGGCCAATCTGCAAACCCGCTTTACCGAGCTGATGGCAGGTAAATCATTGGTTGTTGAACCTGCCAAAAGCGGCGGGCGCGACTTTTTCCGCCTGCGCGCGCATGGCTTTGCCAGCGCAGATGACAGCCGCCGATTCTGCGCTGCGATTTTGGCCGAAAACGGATCGTGCTTTCCTGTTGATCAGCGCTAGCGCGATGGATGCCGCCATTGGCACGGCCATCGGTACGGGCGCGGTGATTTTTGGCTGTGAAGGCCTGCGCATAACCCCTTGGGAGGCTGCGTTTTTTCGTGATTGCGACCCTTTGGGCTTTATTCTATTCGCCCGAAATGTCGAAACCCCTGCCCAAGTGGCACAGCTTTGCGCAGATTTGCGCGCATCCGTGGGCCGCGATGCGCCCATCCTAATCGACCAAGAGGGCGGGCGCGTACAGCGCCTGCGCGCGCCCCACTGGCGCGAGTTTACCCCGCCCTTAGAGGCAGCCCTTGCCGCAGGCGGCGATGGCCCGCGCCTCTTGGCCCTGCGCGCCCAGCTGATGTGCAGCGAACTTACTGCGCTGGGCATTGATGCCAACTGCGCCCCCGTGGCCGATATCGCAGGGCCCCAAACCCACCCATTTTTGCGCAACCGCTGCTATGGCACCGATGCCGCGGCTGTCACGCGCGCCGCCCGCGCCGTGGCCGATGCTCATTTGGCGATGGGCGTTTTGCCCGTGATGAAACATCTGCCCGGCCATGGCCGCGCCAGCGCCGACACGCATCACGATTTGCCCCGCGTCACCGCGAGCTTGGCTGATCTGACCAATGCCGATTTCGCCCCCTTTGCCGCACTGCATGATTTGCCCATGGCGATGACCGCCCATATCATTTTTGACGCGCTTGACCCCGAAAACCCCGCCACCCAATCGCCCGCCGTGATTGCCCATATCCGCAGTGCTATCGGCTTTGACGGCCTGCTTTTGACCGATGATCTGAACATGCAGGCCCTGTCGGGCGATCTTGCCCATCGCACTGCGCGCGCACTGGCCGCAGGCTGCGATATTGCGCTGCATTGCAAAGGCGCGGCGGATGAGATGGTGATGGTCGCATCTGCCGCAGGCGATATGTCTGATCACACCCGCGCCCGCGCGCGCGCGGCGCTGGCCCGCCGAGGCGGGGGCAACCCTGTTGACATAGCCGCTATCGAGGCTGCACTTTCGGCCATAACACTGGGCAAGGAGCCGCGCTTTGGCTGAAACGGGCGATCAGGGCAGCGCAGATCAGGCGGGGTGGGATGGCCTGCCATCCATGCTGGACGCGCCTGAAAGCGAAGCCTTGATTGTCGATGTCGAAGGTTTTGAAGGCCCGCTGGATTTGCTGCTTTCCCTGTCGCGCACGCAAAAGGTTGACCTTATGCGCATTTCGGTGCTGCAACTGGCCGAACAGTATTTGGTCTTTGTGGAACGCGCCCGCGCGTTGCGGCTGGAACTGGCGGCGGATTATTTGGTGATGGCGGCTTGGCTGGCCTACCTCAAATCGCGCTTGCTGCTGCCGCCCGACCCATCCGATGATGGCCCCTCTGCCGCCGATCTGGCGGCGCACCTCGCCTTTCAATTGGAACGCCTTGGCGCCATGCGCGATGCCGCCGCCAAACTGATGGCGCGCGATCAAAAGGGGCGCGATTTTTTCGCGCGCGGCGCGCCCGAAACGGTGACGCGCCTTGCGCACCGCCGCTTTGACGCCAGTTTGCTGGATCTGATGCGCGCCTATGCCCGCATCAAGACGCGCGACGAATTTCGCCCCTATGCCTTTGACCGCATTGATGAGTTTACGATGGAAGAAGCGCTAGAACGCCTGCGCCGCCTGATTGGGTTTGGCGGCGATTGGGCGGATTTAACATCCTTTCTGCCCCAAGGCTGGGATGCCAGCCCCATGCGCCGCCGCGCCGCGCTTGCTGCGCATTTCGCCGCCAGTTTGGAAATGGCCAAACAAGGCCAAGTCACCCTGCGCCAAGCTGCGATCTTTGCCCCCATCCAAATCAGGGCGAAAGACACGCCATGAATGATGATCTAGACCCAGACGATCTGCGCCCCATCCAGCGCGCCCCGCGCGAGGAAACGCTGTTCGCAGCCCCGCCGATGGGCGATCAAGAACGCATGGTCGAGGCGGTTTTGTTTGCCGCAAGCGAGCCTGTCAGCATTGCCGAACTGGCCAGCCGTATGCCGCATGGCTGCGATCCTGCCGAGGCGCTGGCCCACCTGCGCCGCAGATACGAAGGGCGCGGCGTAGCACTGGTGCGGGTGGGCGATGCTTGGGCCTTTCGCACTGCGCCCGATCTTGGCTATCTGATGCAAAAAGAGGTGACCGAAACGCGCAAGCTGTCGCGCGCGGCCATCGAAACCCTTGCCATTATCGCCTATCACCAGCCCGTCACCCGCGCCGAGATTGAAGAAATTCGCGGCGTCGCCGTCTCGCGCGGTACCATAGATCAGCTCTTGGAAATGGAATGGATCCGTCTGGGCCGCAGGCGGATGACACCGGGGCGGCCTGCGACATTTGTCGTGACCGAAGCTTTCCTTGACCATTTCGGTCTGGACAGCGCCCGCGATCTGCCAGGCCTGCGCGAGCTGCGCGCAGCAGGTCTGCTCGATAACCGCCCGCTTCCTGGCAATATCGCGCGGCCAGACGATGACGACGCCGAAGATATCGGACAATCAGAACTTTTTGAGGAGTAGCGCAATGGATGTGAACCGACTGATCAACATGTTTATGGCTATATTCATGAAAAAAATCGTGAATTTGGCCGTCAACAAAGGCGTCGAATACGCCGCCAGCCGTGGCAAACCCGAGGCCGAGATGACCGATGCCGAACGCGCGCAGGCCCAAGCGGGCCGCGATCTGGCAGACCGAACTAAGCAGATTCGCAATGCGACACGGCGGTTTTTCTGAACCCTTGTAAGTAGGCAACAGTCGCGCGCCCTGTGCGCAAAGCAATTCTCACAGGCTTTCTGCCTGCTTCCTTGCTCTGCAAACATCCTCGGGGGTGACATTCTAGAATTCCGCTTCATACATTTTGCCTTGTAAATACAGCGTGTTTGCAGTTATTCTGGCGTTGCAGAGATACTTTTTTGGTATCAATTGCACACAATTTGCACAGCGATGTGCAGTGTGTTGACCGCAATTGCAACTTGGTCCTACAGGCTTCGCACACGGCAACGATCACCAAGCTTCCCTCGGGAAAATACCGTGCGCAAATTCGGTGCAACGGGGTCTACCGCGCCCAGACCTTTCTGCGCAAACTCGATGCGCAGGCCTGGTCATCGGAATTGGAGCGATCGATTGAGGGGGGCAGTTCGGCGGGCGTTATTCAACCTCCCTCGCGGATGTTGGTTGCTGATGTGATAGATGCCTATCTGCGGCAGGTGCGCGTCTCGAAGGCGGCGGACCTTTCACTGAAGCAAATATCAAGCTCGATTGGCCAGACGCCGCTGCGCGCGTTTAATGCGCTGCGGGTGCAGGACTGGATCGCTGAGCGTCAAGCCTTGGGACTAAAGGCCAGTTCAATTGTGCGCCACTTGGGCCGCTTGTCGCAGGTGTTGCACTGGGCGCGAGATATGAAGAATATCGACATTCGTCCTGAGTTGGTTACTGAAGCGCGGCGGCGATTTTTGCGCTACAATCCTGTTAATGGGCGACTGCGGGATCGTATTCCGACGCCAGATGAATTGGACCGCCTGCGCGCCTATTTTCGCAATGACTTTCGCGGCCCGACCCCAATGGAGCAAATCATGGATTTTGCTTTGGCCAGCGCGATGCGGGTCGGGGAAATCTGCCGCATCGCGTTTGAGGATGTCGACTGG
>JAIXVS010000114.1 GCA_027482795.1 Rhodobacter sp. | reverse complement strand
TGACGTGCCGCGCGTGATCATCGATATCCCGCCTGTTTATGGGCTGGTCGCGCAGGTGATGGGCGATCTGGGCACGCCTGTTTTGCTGCTGGAAAAGGGCGCGGATGAACATGATTTTCAACTGCGCCCCAGCCAGATGCGCGATATTGCCAGCGCCGATGTGGCCGTATGGATAGGCCCAGAACTGGCCCCGTGGATGCAGCGGGCGCTAGAGGGGACAAAGGGGGACATGGCCTCGCTGCCCCTGTTGGCGGTGAAGGGCACTGCGCTTTTGGAATTTAGTGCTGTGGACGATCACGACCACGGCCACGATCACGATCACAGCGGCACCGACCCTCACGCATGGTTGAACCCCGAAAATGCTGCGCCATGGCTGGACGCGATTGCAGCGGCCCTGTCGGCAAAGGATAACGCAAATGCTGCAACCTATGCTGCGAATGCTGCAACCGCCAAGGCCGAGATTGCAGCGCTGGACGCCGAGATTTCGGCGGCACTTGCCCCCGTCAAGGACAAGGGTTTTGTCGCCTATCACGATGCTTATCAGTATTTCGCCGCGCAGTACGGCCTGAACTATCAGGGCGCAGTTGCCATGGGCGATGCCAGCGCGGCAGGTGCGGCACATCTGCGCGAAATGCAAAGCACAATCGCAGGTGGCGTGGTTTGCGTCTTTCCCGAAGTGCAGCATGATGCCGATTTGCTGCTGCAACTGACGGAAGGCACAGCGGTGAAAGCGGGCGCAGCATTAGACCCCGCAGGCGCGATGCTAGACCCCTCGCCCACCAGCTATACCGATGTGCTACGCAATTTGACAGCCTCGCTTACGGGATGTCTTTCGGGCGCTTGACCTTTTGGGATTAGCCCGTCAATTTGCCGCTAAATCGATTTAGGGGCTAAGATGACGCAGATCACAGAGTTTGGCAGAACCGCTGCGGGTGCGCTGGTGCGCAAGGTTATGCTGCGCAGCGAAAAGATGCAGGTGACGGTGCTGACGCTGGGGGCAACGCTGCAATCGGTAAGGCTGGATGGGGTGCCCTATGATCTGACGATTGCCACCCAAAACGTTGCCGATGCCGAAGGTGCGATGTGCTATTATGGCAGCCTGATTGCGCCAGTGGTGAACCGATTGACGGGCGCTGCGGCACAAGTTGGCGGGCAGACAGCGCAGTTTGAAAAGAACTTTTTGGGCAAACATGTGCTGCATTCTGGCAGCACGGGCGCGCAGCATCAGGTTTGGGATATTGCCGATGCCAGTGACAGCGCGCTGACCCTTGCGCTGCATTTGCCCGATGGTATGGGCGGCTTTGCGGGCAACCGCGATGTGACCGCGCGCTTTACCCTAAACGGCGCGCGGTTGCAGATGGATGTATCGGTGACAACCGATGCGGTAACCCTGTGGAACGTGGCCAATCACAGCTATTGGAACCTTGACGGCAGTACAGATTATGCGGGCCATAGTATACAGCTGGCCGCAGATCACTATCTGCCGACGGACAGCGAATTTGTCCCCACGGGCGAGATTGTGGATGTAACGGGCACAGATTTTGATTTTCGCGCGCCGCAACGCATTGCGCCGCAAAAGCCGCCGCTGGATAACAGCTTTTGCCTAGGCCGTGCGCAAGAACCGCTGCGCGAGGTGCTAAGATTGCGCGGAGCAAGCGGGGTCACGCTGCGCCTATCAACCACCGAAGCCGCCGTGCAACTGTATGATTGCCGCCACGATGGATTCGCCGCCGTGGCGATTGAGGCGCAGAATTGGCCCGATGCGCCAAATAAGCCAGGCTTTCCCAGTATTGAACTGGGCGCGGGGCAAAGCCGCACCCAGTCGACAGCATGGCAGTTTTCAAAGGAATAATCATGGCGCAAGAGTATTCGGCACCCACAAACCGCTGGGCGATTGCGGCGTTCTTTACGGTGAATGGTTTTATCATGGGGGCTTGGGCACCGCAGATTCCGCTGTTGCTGACCCGCCATTCCATTAGCGAAAGCGTGCTGGGCCTGCTGATCCTGTGCCTTGGGCTGGGGGCTGTGGGGGCGATGTTATACGCAGGGCGGCTTATTGCGGCCTTTGGTTCGGCGCGGGTGGCGACGGGCTTTGCACTGGCAGCAACCCCGATGCTGGCACTGGTTGTTCATGCGCAAAGCCTGTGGCTGCTGGCCCCGCTTATGGCGCTGATGGGGGCGGTGATTGGCTGTATGGACGTGTCGATGAACGCCAACGCCGTGGTGGTTGAACGCCGCCTTGGCCGCGCGATTATGTCATCCAGCCATGGGTTTTGGAGCCTTGGCGGCGTTGTTGGCGGCGCGGGCGGTGCGTGGTTGATCGCCCATATCGGGGCCGAGCGGCAGTCGCTTATCGTGACAGGGGTATCTTTGCTTTTGATCGTGGGCGCGATGCGGTTTGTGATGCAAGACGCGCCCCAGCCCAGCCAAGACAAGGATGCGCCAAAGCCCAAAACGCACCTGATTACCCGCGATTTGGGGCTGTGGATTTTGGGGGCTATGGCGCTGTTTTCGATGGTGCCCGAAGGCGCGGTGCTGGATTGGGCGGCGATTTACCTATCGAAAGAATTGGGTGCAGGGGTGTTCGTATCTGGCCTTGGCTTTGCGTTTTTCGCGGGAACCATGGCGGTGATGCGCTTTGCGGGGGATTTGGTGCGCAACCGCTACGGCGCGGTCAAAACACTGCGCGTTTCGGCAGCATTGGGCGCGTTGGGGCTGGCGATGGGTGGTCTGTCGCCTACTGCGCCACTGGCGATTTTGGGCTTTGCCATTGCGGGGCTTGGCGTGGCCAATATGGTGCCGATTTTGTTTTCGGCGGCGGGAAATAGGCCCGGCCTGCCCGCAGGCGTGGGCATTTCGACGGTAACGATGGTGGGCTACACGGGCATTTTGGTTGCCCCCGCCACGATTGGCTTTGTTGCAGAACATATCGGCTATCGCGCCACATATCTGACGCTGGCCATTGTGCTGGGCATTGTGGGCATGATGGCCGCGCGCGTAGCCGCGGCGGATGATTTGCAGCGGGGATAACCCCGCTGCATAGGGGCTTTAAGCGCCCAAGAAATCAACCTTGCCAATGTCAACGCCATTGCTGCGTAGAATGTTATAGGCCGTTGTCATGTGAAAATAGAAATTCGGGATAGCATAGCCGCTGTAATATTGCACGGCGGGAAAGGTCAGCTCGCGCGGGCCAGCCTTGATAGTGATGGTGCGCGCCTCGGCCCCGTCAAACGCAGTTTCGGGGATGGTTTTCAGAAAATCGATGGTTTTCTGGATGCGCGCACGCAGCTCTTCCAGCGTGGTTTCGGTATCGGCAAAGCTGGGCACCTCGATGCCAGCCAGCCGCGCAGGCGCGCCTTTGGCGTGGTCGGTGGCAATCATCACTTGGCGGGCCAAGGGGAACATATCGGCCACAAGGCGCAGGTTTGGGATCACTTCCGGTTTCAAACGCTTTGCCTCGGCAAAGGCTTCGGCCTTGGCAAGGCAATTGGACAGCGCTGTCAGCGAATGGATGAAAAAGGGGACTGGGTTTTGCATATAGCACCTTTGCGGTTGAAGTTGGCGCATAGGATGCCAGATTACCGCGCGGCGCAAGGGATTGCCGCCACCGCGACCAGCGACTAGGGTTCAACAAATTTTGATAAGGTGCGGGATATGCAAGATGACCCTTTAGCCCTGTACCACCGCAGTGCCCTGCCCGACGCATTTCGCATCATCTTGGCCGATTACCCGCGCGATGGCTGGGCCGCGCATCCGCATTTTGGCGGGCTGGCAGCGTTTTGGCTGGACAGGCATTTGAACTTTCGTGCGATGATGACGCGGATGCAAGATGACAGCGCGCTGCGTTTAGACGGGCAGATTGCGGCGCAAGAGTATGGCCAGCGGTTGGCAAGGCTGGGCCAGCGGTTTTTGGGCGAATTGGTGGGGCATCACCAAATCGAAGATACCGCCTATTTCCCGCATTTGGCGCAGCTAGAACCGCGCATCGCGCGAGGGTTTGAGGTGCTGGACGCAGACCATCACACCCTGCACGAATTGATCGATACCTTTGCGGCAGGCGCAAATGCCCTGCTGCGCGAAAGCAATGATACCGCCCAGCGCGAATTGGTCGCAGGATTTGGCGGCGTTCTGGGGCGGTTTGAACGGATGCTGGGCCAGCATCTGACCGATGAAGAAGACCTTGTTCTGCCCGTGGTGTTGAAACACCGTGTGGATTAGGCGTTAGGCCCAGAGGCACCCGTAGGGGCTACGCCCCAAGGCACCACCGCATCACCGCCTTTTGCGCGTGCAGGCGATTTTCAGCCTCGTCAAACACCACCGAATGGGGGCCGTCCATCACGGCGGAAGTCACTTCGTCGTTACGATGGGCAGGCAGGCAGTGCATGAACAGCGCATCAGGTTTGGCGTAGGCCATCAAGGTTTCGTTGACCTGATAGCCGCGCAACTGGTTGTGGCGGCGTTCTTTGGCGGATTCGGGGTCATGCATGGATACCCAAGTATCCGTTACCACCAAATCCGCGCCTTGCACGGCAAGGGCGGGGTCGCGTTCGATCAGCACTTGGCTGCCCTTTTGGCGGGCAAAGTCGATGAAGGCAGCCTCTGGGTCAAGCGGCTGCGGGCCAGTGAACGTAAAATCAAAACCGAACTGGCCAGCGGCGTGAAGGAAAGATGCGCAGACGTTGTTGCCATCGCCCGCCCAAACCACCTTTTTGCCCGCGATGGGGCCGCGATGTTCCTCGTATGTCATC
The DNA here is from genome assembly GCA_027482795.1 of Rhodobacter sp. Lineage (GTDB taxonomy): Bacteria > Pseudomonadota > Alphaproteobacteria > Rhodobacterales > Rhodobacteraceae > Cypionkella. Next base: position 6,951 of record JAIXVS010000114.1, on the reverse strand, counting down.
ACATCGGCCATGATCTGGCAGGGATGCGTGCGGTTGGTCAGCCCATTGATCACGGGCACGGTGGCGTGTTCGGCCATTTCCAGCAGCGTCGCCTCTTCAAAAGTGCGGATCATAATCAGATCGACATAACGCGATAGAACGCGGGCGGTGTCGGCGATGGTTTCGCCATGGCCAAGCTGCATTTCTTTGCCAGACAGCACCATGGTCTGCCCGCCCATCTGCCGCACGCCCACATCGAACGACACGCGGGTGCGGGTGGAGGGTTTTTCAAAGATCAGTGCGACCATGCGGCCTGCAAGTGGTTGATCATCATCAGGCGCGCCTTTGGGGCGGCCGCCGCGCGCGAATTTCATCGCGTGGGCCGAATTGATCATAGCGCGCAATTCGGCGGCTTCGGTTTGGTGGATGTCTAGGAAATGCTTCATAGGTTTGGCCTGCTTATTTGGCAGCTGGGGGCTTTCCGCCCCCAGACCCCCGAGGATATTTAAAGAGCAAGGAAGCAGGCAGTCATGCTGCTTCCAAAGCGGTGGCGGCGCGGTCTAGGCGGGCAAGCGCCTCGGCTATATCTGCGTCTTCGATGTTCAGCGCAGGCAGCAAGCGCAGGACATTGTCGGCGGCGGGCACGGTCAGCAGGTTTTGGGCATAGGCCGCTTTGACCACATCGGTATTGGGGGCCACGCATTTTAGGCCCAAGATTAGGCCTTGGCCCCGCACAGCTGAAAAGATGTTTGGATGGCGCGCGCATAGGCTTTCCAGCCCTTGGGCAAACAGCGCGCCTTTGCGGGCAACTTCGGCCAGAAAGCTGTCTTGCCCGACAATGCCCAGCACGGCTGCGCCCACGGCGCAGCCCAAAGGATTGCCGCCATAGGTCGACCCATGGGTGCCAGCCGTCATGCCGCTGGCGGCGTTTTCGGTGGCGAGGACTGCGCCAAGGGGGAAGCCGCCGCCGATGCCTTTGGCGACCATCATGATATCGGGGGTGATCCCCGCCCATTCATGGGCAAACAGGCGGCCCGTGCGGCCCATGCCGCATTGCACCTCGTCAAATATCAGCAATGTGCCTGTGGCATCGCAGATATCGCGCAGGCCTTTTAGGCATTGATCGGGAACACTGCGAATGCCCCCTTCGCCCTGCACAGGTTCGATCATGACGGCGCAGGTTTGATCGGTGATGGCGGCGCGAATTGCGTCATGATCGGCCCATTTGATTTGGGTAAAGCCAGGCATCAGGGGGCCAAAGCCTTTGGTCATTTTTTCTGACCCAGCGGCGGCGATGGCCCCTGTCGAGCGGCCATGAAACGCGCCTTCAAAGGTGATGATTTGGGTGCGGTGGGCCGCGCCCAAATCATAGTGATGTTTGCGCGCCATTTTGATGGCAAGTTCGGCCGCCTCGGTGCCTGAATTGGTGAAAAACACTGTGTCGGCAAAGGTTTGATCGACCAGCATTTGCGCAAGCTGTTCTTGCTGCGGGATGCGGTACAGGTTCGAGACATGCCATAGCTGCTGCGCTTGATCGGTCAGTGCAGCCACCAGCGCGGGGTGTGCATGGCCCAGTGCATTCACCGCAATGCCTGCGCCCAGATCAAGGTATCGCGAACCGTCTGCGGCTGTCAGCCATGATCCTGCGCCCGAGACAAACTCTAGCGGGGCACGGTTGTAGGTGGGCAAAACGGCGGTGATCATAGCGGCATCTTTCGCAAAGAAAGCCTAGGCCTAGCCAAGGCGGGGGAATTGGTCAACGGGGAAAGGGCGCGCGGCGGGCGCGCAAAGACAAAGCGTCAGCGAAGCTGGCGTCGGCGCAGTTGGAAAATAGGGGCGCTGTGGTTTGTCATGCCGCCTGAATATCCAAACTGCGCGCGCCTGTCTAGCCCATCAACCGCGCCGCGAGTTGGTTTTGCCTTTCAATCACGCGGGGCAAATCAATGGTGGCCATCTGCCCGCCCGACACCACGCGCCGCCCTTCCACGATCAGATCGCGCGCACGGGTGGGGCCGCACAGGATCAGGGCGGCGACCGCATCCCATGCGCCTGCCGCCTCGATCCCTGATACATCCCAAATTGCGATATCGGCGCGTTTGCCCACCTCGATCGATCCGCAATCGCTGCGCCCCAGCACCTGTGCGCCGCCAATCGTGGCCAGTTCCAGCGCGGCGCGGGCGGAAAAGGCATCCGCCCCCAGCGTGACGCGTTGCAAAAGCAGTGCTTGGCGCGCCTCAAGCATCAGATTGCCCGCATCGTTGCTGGCCGATCCGTCCACGCCCAGCCCCACCTTTACCCCTGCATCGCGCATCGCGCGTACGGGGGCCACGCCAGAGCCTAGGCGGCAGTTGGAACAGGGGCAATGCGCCACGCCTGTGCCCGTGCGGGCAAACAGGTCTATCTCACCCGCATTCAGTTTCACGCAATGCGCGTGCCATACATCAGCGCCCGTCCAACCCAAATCTTCGGCGTATTGGCCAGGGCGGCAGCCAAACTGCCCCAAAGAATAGGCAATATCTTCGTCATTTTCGGCCAAATGGGTGTGCAGCATCACGCCTTTATCGCGCGCCAGCAGTGCCGCATCGCGCATCAAATCGCGCGAAACGGAAAAGGGTGAACAGGGGGCAATACCGACCCGCACCATCGCGCCTTCGCGGGCATCGTGGTGTGCGTCAATCACACGGATGCAATCGTTCAAAATGGCGGCCTCGTTTTCCACCAAACTGTCGGGGGGCAAGCCGCCCGCAGTCTCGCCAATGCTCATAGCCCCGCGCGTGGGGTGAAAGCGCAGGCCCACCTCGCCCGCCGCCGCGATGGTATCATCCAGCCGCGCGCCATTGGGAAACAGGTACAGATGATCCGATGTCAGCGTGCAGCCCGACAGCGCCAATTCCGCAAGCCCAACTTGGGCAGAAATAAACATCTCTTCTGGCCCAAAGCGCGCCCAAATTGGGTAAAGCGTTTTCAGCCAGCCAAACAGCAGCGCGTCTTGGCCCGCAGGCACGGCGCGGGTAAGGGTTTGGTAAAGATGGTGGTGCGTGTTGACGAGCCCTGGGGTGACAACACAGCCGCGCGCCGAAATCACCTCGCCCGCCGTAGACAGCCCCTGCCCCACGCCCACAATCACCCCGCCACGAATCAGCACATCACTGCGCGCAATTTCGCGCCGCGCTCCGTCCATGGTTACGACCACATCCGCGTCTTTGATCAGAATTTCCTGCATATCGCCCCCGCCTTGCCCGTTCGGAGGATGACATTCACCTGACAGAATCGGGCTAAGGACTCAGATGCGAGGACAGCATAGCAAAACTATTCCTGCCCGAAAGCCCTTTCACTTGGCCCAAATACCTTAGCCATAAGCGGATAAAGCATAGGGTTGGCCGCAAAGGGGGCTGGCCCCTTATCCGTTCAACAGTGACATCGCTTGTGCGTGAACTTCCGCATTGGCGGCGGCAAGTATCTGCCCGCCGTCATGGGCAGGGCCGCCTTGCCAGTTGGTCACCACGCCGCCTGCGGCTGTAATCACTGCAATAGGGGCCTGCACGTCATAGGGTTGCAAACCAGCCTCGATGACCAGATCAATCTGGCCCGCAGCAATCAGGGCATAGGCATAGCAATCTGTGCCATAGCGGGTGAGCTTTGCCTGCGCTGCCACGCGGCGAAACGCTTCGCCTTCGGCTGGCGTGCCCACTTCGGGAAAGGTGGAAAACAAAATCGCATCGCTTAGGGCGCGCGGTGGGCGGGTTTTCAATGGGCGCACCCCCAAAGGGCCGTTTGTGACCGCGCGGCCAAGGCCGCCTTCAAAACGCTCGCCAATAAAGGGTTGGTCGATGATGCCGTAAATCGGCCCATTCGCATCGCGCAGCGAAATCAGCACGCCCCAAGTTGGCGCGCCTGCAAGATAGCTGCGCGTGCCGTCAATGGGGTCAAGCACCCAAGTCAGGCCCGACGTTCCTGCCTTTGGCCCAAATTCTTCACCCAAAATGGCGTCATCTGGGCGGCGGGCGGCAAGAATCTCGCGCATCCGCTGTTCTGACAGGCGGTCTGCCACTGTGACAGGGTCGAATCGCCCAATCTCTTTGTTATCAGCCGCCAAGCCTTCGCTGCGAAAATGCTGCAACGTTGCCACGCGCGCGGCATCTGCCAAGGCATGGGCGGTTGCAAAAATATCTTCGCGTTCGGACGCAGGCAGCATATCAGTCCCCCAAAACAAATACCCCTGCTCGCATACGAGGCAGGGGTAATTTGGTCAAGCTGAAGGCGGCGTTACGCTGCTTCGGACAGAACACGCGCCAGATCAAACAGGCGGCGGCGCTGCGCTTCGGGGATCGAATAGTACGACCGCACCAAATCCAATGCTTCCTTGTCAGCCATGATATCAGCCTGTGCAGGCGCAGGTGCGCTGCCTTCGCTAAGACCTTCAAAGAAGAACGAAATTTCAACGCCCAAGGTTTCTGCAATATCCCAAAGGCGCGATGCAGAAACGCGGTTCATGCCTGTTTCGTACTTTTGGATCTGCTGGAACTTGATCCCAACTTTGTCGGCCAGCTGCTGCTGCGTCATACCAATCATCCAGCGACGATGACGGATACGTTTTCCCACATGTATATCGACTGGGTGTTTCATTGGTTTGTCCGTTTTTCTAAGGTGCTTACGTGTACAGGAGATAAGCTAGCGCTCTGCGGTCGCTTTTTTCTATATCCGCTTACGCATTATGCAACTAATCGAAAGGTTGTAATTGCTATACTTTAGTATATTTTTTACAGGGCAAGGTTGAAAAAACTGTCCTATTTGGTGTAATCACCTTCTGTGACCACCGCTGGGCGTTCAATCTACCTAGGCGTGTTTACGTAACGTCACCCGTACTTTTGCCAAAAAACTACGCGGCATGTAACATTTATGCTGCGAAATTATGCAGTTTACGAAAAACCATGCGGAATTGACAAAGGATATCTGAAATTCTGTCACGAATGGGTCACAAGTTTGTGACTGTCAACATGCATGATTCGCTATCATGACCCCCGGGGCAAAGACGAATCAGATCAATTTTGGGTTGTAATCGATGAAAGCTTGGCAAGTGCAACAGTTGGGCGCAGCCCTATCACTGGCCGAAATGCCAATGCCCAAACCCATGCAAGGCCAAGCGCTGATTGCCATTCGCACCTGCGGGCTGAACCATGCCGATTTGCTGATGCAATCGGGGCGTTATCAAGAACGCCCAGCTTTGCCCATAACGCTGGGGATGGAAGTGGCTGGAACCGTGATGGCGCTTGGCCCAGATACCCAAGGCCCCGCTATTGGCACGCGGGTTGCCGCGTTTATTGGCAGTGGCGGATTGGCCGAAGCGGCAATAGCCCCCGCCCATCAGCTGATCGCGCTGCCCGACAGCGTGGATGACAGCGCGGGCGCGGCGTTTCAAATTGCCTATGGCACCTCGCATTTGGCGCTGGATCACAAGGCGCGCTTGCAGGCGGGGGAAACCCTGCTGGTTCTGGGCGCGGCGGGCGGGGTGGGCCTAACGGCGGTGGAAATCGGCAAGCGTATGGGCGCAAAGGTGATTGCCGTGGCGCGCGGGGCAGACCGTCTGGCGGTGGCGCAGGCGGCGGGGGCGGATATGCTGATTAACAGCGATACCCCCGATTTAAAGGATGCGTTGCGCGCAGCGGGCGGGGTGGATGTTGTCTATGATGCGGTGGGCGGGCCTGCCTTTATGGCGGCGCTATCGGCCACCCGCCCCGAAGGGCGGCTGCTGACGATAGGGTTTGCGGGGGGCGAAGTGCCGCAGATTCCTGCCAACTTGCTGCTGGTGAAAAACCTATCGGTCATGGGCCTGTACTGGGGCGGCTATCTAAAATTTGCCCCCAAAGTGCTGACGCAAAGCCTTGCGCAGGTTTTGGAATGGATCGCGGCGGGCGATCTGCGCCCCCACATCTCGCACCATATCCCGTTTGACAGTGCGCCCGAAGGGCTTGAGATGTTGCGGGGCCGCACCGCCACTGGCAAAGTGGTGATCACGCTGCCGTAGCGGTGGGCTTTTGCGCCGCGCGCAAACGGTACGCCTGCCGTATCATCCCTGCCAGCGCAGTGATGGCGGGCGAATGAACGGGATCGGCCACATAAAGGTTGATCTTCACCGCCCCCAAATCGGGCAAGTGCCCGCCGTGGTTAATCCGCTCAACGGCTTGGGGTTCTGACCCTACCAGAACCGTGTGCACCGCCAAATCGGCGGAAACCGATGCCTCGACTGCCCGTGTGCTGCTGCCATCGACCGCCATTTCCCATGGGATACCGCGCGCATCCAGCGCGGCCTGCACGCCCGCGCGGAAATAGCAGCGCTGCTCGAACGCAAGGCGCAGGGGCCGCGCCTTCCATGCGCTGCCGCCAACAGCGCCAATCCAAACCAAGGGCAGCTCCGCCACAGTTTCGCCGCCAGCATCGGCGGTGGCCTCGGTCGTTAGGATCAAATCGCACTCGCCTTGCGCGAATTGTTCCTTGAGCGTTTTGGTAAAGGACGAATTCAGCCGCACCCGCATTTTGGGGTATTCGGCGTTGAACGCTTTTAGCACGGGGGGAATCGCAGGGTAGACAATATCATGCGGCACACCCAGAATAATTTCGCCCTCTGCCTCGGGCGTGGTTAGCCTTGTGAACACCTCGTCATTCAGGGCCAGCATCTTGCGCGCATAGCCAATCAACTGCTCGCCCGCTGCCGTGGGGGCCAGCTTGCGCGTGGTGCGGTCTAGCAGCGGCAGGCCCAGAGTATCCTCTAACCGCTTGATCTGCATAGAAACTGCCGATTGCGTTAGGTTCAAAAACCCCGCCGCGCGGGTCATACCGCCTGCATCAATAATCGCCACAAAAGACCGCAGGGACGCCAGATCGAGATTGCGCATATATCACATACCTTGATGCTAAGTTTCAATAACATTCGTTTTAAGAATATACATGGGTGTGGTAGAAAGATCAAGTTCG
>JAIXVS010000349.1 GCA_027482795.1 Rhodobacter sp. | reverse complement strand
GCGGGTCTTGCATGGCCGCGCGGATATCGGCAAGCTGGGCAGTGCTATCTTCCGCGGCAATGTCGCGCCAATCCACGCCATAGGCGTCAAACAGGCGCAACAGCACCTGAACCGACACCGATCTTTCGTTGTTTTCCAATAGGTTAACGTAAGACAGGCTGATGCCCAGCGCGCGCGCCATCTGGCCTTGGGTTTCGCCGCGCTCTAGCCTTAGCCTGCGCAAATGGGGGCCGATAAAGGTCTTTTGCATACCACCGTACACATTTTTGGGTTTGTGGACTTTACAATATTACAATTTCACAAAGTTGTAAATCTTCGCATTTACAGCGTAACCGTTTTTCATTTTGCACAAACGTTCAGCAATGCGACAGAGATTTCAGCACATTTGGAGGATATCATGCGCACTGGCATTAACCATCTATTCATTCCCGGCCCAACCAACGTTCCCGAACCGGTGCGGATGGCCATGAACGTCACCATGCAAGATCACCGCGCCCATGATTACGGCGCGCCGAACCTTGGCATTTTTCGCGATCTGAAAACGCTGTTTCGCACGGCAGATGGCCATATCATGCTGTTTCCGGGGTCTGGCACTGCGGCGTGGGAGGCTGCAATCACCAACACCCTGTCCCCCGGTGACCGCGTGTTGATGGCGCGGCACGGCCAGTTTTCGATGCTGTGGGCCCAGATGGCCGAGCGGTTGGGGCTAAAGGTTGATCTGATCGACGTGCCATGGGGCGCGGCCGCACCCGTTAGCGAATTTGCCCGCAAACTGGCGGCAGATAAGACGGGCGAGATTAAGGCGGTTTTCATCACACATAACGAAACCGCCACAGGTGTTGCATCAGATGTCGCCGCCCTGCGCCGCGCTTTGGATGATGCCTTTCACGACGCGCTGTTGTTTTTGGATGGTGTTTCTTCCATCGGCTGTATCCCATTCGAAATGGATGCTTGGGGCGTTGATCTGGCTGTCACGGGCAGCCAAAAGGGCATGATGATGCCGCCTGGTCTGGGAATTTTGGGCGTCAGCCAAAAGGCTTTAAAAGCCAGCCAAACCGCCACCATGCGCCGTGCGTTTTTTGAATTTTCCGATCAGTTGAAGAATAACGAAACAGGCTATTTCCCCTATACGCCGCCCGTTCAATTGCTGCACGCGCTGCGCGCTGCGCTCGATCAGATGATTGCCGAAGGGCTGGATAACGTCATCGCCCGCCACCGCCGCCTTGGCGCAGGCGTGCGCGCGGCGGTCAAGGCATGGGGCATGGATCTGTGCGCCGAAAGCCCTGCGCATTATTCCGACACCGTCACCGCCATTCGCACGCCCGAAGGCGTGGATGCGCGCGATGTCATCCGCATTGGGTATGATCGGTATAACGCAAGCTTTGGCTCGGGCCTTGGGCCGCTGGCGGGCAAAGTGTTTCGCATTGGGCATATCGGCCATTGCAACGAAGGCATGTGCCTGACCGCAATCGCGCTGGCCGAACTGTCCATGGCGGCGGCTGGGGCCAAAATCACCTTCGGGGCGGGCGTTGCTGCCGCACAAGCTGTTTACGCATCCCACACCGCAGATGCCGCCCGCATCGCCGCCGAATAATTTCATTCAAAGGACAATACCATGAGCCATACACTTTTCCCCATGCGCAAACCCCGCCTTCAGCGGTCTGAACTTGCGGTGCCCGCATCCAACCCCACCATGATCGACAAGGCCGCCGATGGAAATGCCGATTACATCTTTCTAGATTTGGAAGATGCCATTGCGCCATCTGAAAAGGAACAGGCCCGCAAGAATGCAATTCAGGCGCTGAACGATATTGATTGGCGCGCCAAGGGCAAAACCGTTTCGGTGCGCATCAACGGGCTTGATACGCATTACATGTACCGTGATGTGGTTGATGTGATGGAACAGGCAGGGTCGCGCGTGGATACCCTTCTTGTGCCCAAAGTTGGGGTGACGGGCGATCTCTATATGGTCGAAGCCATGGTCAACCAGATTGAACAGGCCAAAGGCTATAACAACCGCGTCGGACTAGAGGCGCTGATTGAAACCGCGCTTGGCATGGCCAATGTCGAGGCGATTGCCCAATTTGGCGGCCGTCTTGAGGCGCTGCATTTCGGCGTGGCCGATTTTGCCGCATCCATGCGCGCGCGCACCACAAACATCGGCGGGTTGAACCCGCATTATCCGGGCGATCAATGGCATGCCTCGATCAGCCGCATGGTCGTGGCCTGCCGCGCCTATGGCCTGCGCGCCATTGATGGCCCGTTTGGCGATTTCAGCGATCCTGAAGGGTACAAAGACGGCGCGCGCCGCGCGGCGGCGCTGGGCTGCGAAGGCAAATGGGCCATCCACCCATCGCAGATTGATCTGGCGAACGAGGTGTTCTCGCCGCCAGAGGCCGAAGTGACCCGCGCGCGCCGCATCATCGAAGAATTGCGCAAGGCCGAAGCCATGGGCAAGGGCGCGGCGCAACTGGACGGGCGTATGATTGATGCAGCCTCCGAACGCATGGCGATGAATGTGCTGGTTCTGGCGGATGCCATCGCATCAAAATAACGCAAAATCATAGGGATAGCGCAAGGTTCCGCAGGGGCCAAATCTGCGCAGACAGGAGAGATTATGGATATTCATGAATACCAAGCCAAAGAGATTTTAGCCCGTTTCGGTGTGCCCGTGCCGCGCGGGGGGCTGGCCTACAGCCCCGAGCAGGCAGGCTACCGCGCGCGCGAGCTGGGCGGCAATGCGTGGGTGGTGAAGGCGCAAATCCATTCGGGTGGGCGCGGGGCGGCAGGCGGGGTCAAGCTGTGCCGTTCGGCGGATGAGGTGCACGCCTTTGCCGCGACTTTGTTCGGCAAACAGCTTGTCACCAAGCAAACCGATGCCAATGGCAAGGGCGTCTACCGCGTTTGGGTCGAAAATGCATCCGACATCGCGCAAGAGCTGTATCTTGGCTTTGTGCTGGATCGCAAATCTGAACGGATCATGATCGTCGCCTCCGCCCATGGCGGGATCGAGATTGAAGATCTGGCGGAATCCGATCCAGACAGCCTGCGCCGCATGACGATTGACCCCGCCGTTGGCCTGACCGAATTTCAGGCGCGCGAGCTGGCCTTTGCGCTGGGGCTAAAGGGCGGGCAAATTGCGCAGATGGTCACCACCCTGCGCGCCTGCTATCGCGCCTATCGCGATTTGGATGCCGTCATGGTCGAAATTAACCCCTTGGTCATCACAGGGTCGGGCGATTTGGTGGCGCTGGATGCGAAGATGAGCTTTGATACCAATGCCATGTTCCGCCAATCGGCAATAGCAGAACTGCGCGACCGCAGCCAAGAAGACCCGCGCGAAAGCACGGCAGGCGATCATGGCCTGTCTTATGTGGGGCTAGACGGCGATATTGGCTGCATCATCAACGGCGCGGGCCTTGCCATGGCCACGATGGACATGATCAAACTGGCAGGCGGCGAGCCTGCCAATTTTCTGGACATCGGCGGCGGGGCCAGCCCCGAACGCGTGGTGCGCGCCTTTCGCACGGTGCTGACCGATTCCAATGTTTCCGTCGTGCTTGTGAACATCTTTGCAGGCATCAACCGCTGCGATTGGGTGGCCCAAGGTGTGGTGCAAGCCTACCAAGAGGTGGGGCTGACCATCCCCGTCATCGTGCGCCTTGCGGGCACGAATGTGGAAGAAGGCAAAGCGATTATCGACAACTCAGGCTTGCCGCTGATTTCCGCAGATACGCTGGCCGAGGCAGCCGCCGCCGCTGTCAGCGCCCGCAACGCATCTGTTGCCAACAAAGCCGCATAGGGGATTTCCAATGGCCATTCTAATCACTGAAAACACCCGCGTTATCGTGCAGGGCATGTCGGGGCGTATCGGCAGCTTTCACGCCGCAGATATGATCCGCTATGGCACCAATGTCGTGGGCGGCGTAACCCCTGGCAAAGGCGGTGAGACGCATCTAGACCGCCCGCTGTTCAACACAGTACGCGAGGCGGTCGAAGCGACAGGCGCAGAAGCCAGCCTTGTCTTCGTGCCGCCCCCCTTTGCGGCGGACGCGATTATGGAGGCAGCCGATGCAGGCATTCGCACTGCCGTTTGCGTGACCGACGGTATCCCCAGCCAAGACATGATGCGCCTAAAGCGGTTTTTGAAACGCTACCCCGCTGATCGTAAACTGCGCCTTGTGGGGCCAAATTGTGCGGGCATCATCTCGCCCGGGCGCGGGTTTATGGGCATCATGCCGCCGCATATTTATATGCAGGGCCGCGTGGGCATTGTGGGGCGTTCAGGCACCTTGGGGTATGAGGCCGCCAGCCAAATGAAGGCACTGGGCATCGGCGTGTCAACATCTGTGGGCATCGGCGGCGATCCCGTCAACGGGTCAAGCTTCCGCGATATACTAGAGCTGTTCGAGGCTGATCCAGAAACCGATGCCGTCATGATGATCGGCGAAATCGGTGGCCCGCAAGAGGCCGAGGCCGCCGCCTATGCGCGTGATCACATGCGCAAGCCCGTGGTTGCCTATATCGCGGGTCTGTCCGCGCCAAAGGGGCGCAAGATGGGCCATGCGGGGGCTATCGTATCGGCCTTTGGCGAAAGCGCGCAGGAAAAGGTCGAGATTTTGGCCGCAGCGGGCATAACCGTGGCCCCGAACCCATCTGCCATGGGCGAGACGATGGCGATGGTTCTGGCCCAGCGCAAAGTGGCATAAAAAACCCGTGGGCGGCTGCATCGTGGCCGCCCAACAAACGCTGAAAAACGGGTTACCCGTTGCCCTTTTGCGCAAATAGCCCTGCATCCAATGCCGCGCGGCGCAGGGCGTTGGATTTATTGACCGTCTCTTGATATTCGGCCTCTGGGTCGCTGTCATAAACAACGCCGCCGCCTGCCTGAATGTATAACTGCCCGTCTTTCAGCACTGCCGTGCGCAAGGCAATGCAAAAATCCATCTCGCCGTTGGCGGCAAAATACCCCACACCGCCGCCATAAACGCCGCGCTTTTCGGGTTCTAATTCGTCAATGATTTCCATAGCGCGCACCTTTGGCGCGCCAGATACTGTGCCCGCAGGCAGGCCCGCCAGCAGCGCAGAAAGGGCATCTTGCCCATCGGCAATTTCGCCCACCACGTTGGATACAATGTGCATCACATGGCTGTAGCGTTCGATGATAAACTGCTCGGTCGGGCGCACAGTGCCGACCTTAGCCACGCGGCCCACATCATTGCGCCCCAAATCCAGCAGCATCAAATGTTCGGCGCGCTCCTTAGGGTCGGCCAGCAAATCGGCCTCTAAGGCGCGATCTTCGGCCTCGTCTTGCCCTCGTTTGCGCGTGCCTGCAATGGGGCGCACGGTGACCTCGCCATCGCGCAGGCGCACCAGAATTTCGGGGCTGGCCCCGATCACCTGATACCCTCCAAAGTTAAAGAAAAACATAAACGGCGAAGGGTTGGTGCGGCGCAGGCTGCGATACAGGGCAAAGGGCGGCAGCGGGAAAGACTGTTTCCAGCGCTGGCTGGGCACCACCTGAAAAATATCGCCCGCGCGGATGTAATCTTTGGCCTTTTCCACCGCGTCTTTGTAACCTTGATGGGTAAAGTTCGATTGCGCCGCGCCCACCTGCGCGCCGGCATCGCCAAAATCGCGGCTGGTTGCTGGCGCGCGGTCCAAATCGCGCAGGCAATCCATCACCCGCTCGGCAGCCTGAGCATAGGCCGCGCGGGCCGACAGGCCGGTCGATGCCCAAGCAGGGGCAACAAGCGTCACCTCACCCTTCACCCCGTCTAGCACAGCGATAACGGACGGGCGCAGCAGCACCGCATCGGGCAGGCCCAGCGGGTCGGGGTTTATATTGGGCAAATGTTCCACAAGGCGGATCATGTCATAGCCCAAATAGCCAAACAGTCCCGCCGAAATGGCGGGCAGACCTGCGGGCAAATCAATGCGGCATTCGGCCAGCAGCGCGCGCAGGGCATCCAATGGCGCTGCATCCTGCGCCGAAAAAGCCGCCCCGTCAAAGCGCGCCTCGCGGTTGATAAAGGCGCGCGTGCCTTCGCATTTCCAAACCAGATCAGGCTTTAGCCCTACCACCGAATAGCGCCCGCGCACCTCGCCGCCTGTCACCGATTCCAGCATAAACGTATCGCCGCGCGCATCACCCAGTTTCAACATCAGCGATACGGGCGTATCCAAATCGGCGGCAATTCGGGTATAAACCAGCTGGTTTTGCCCCGCGTCCCAGCGGGCGGCAAAATCGTCAAAGGCGGGGAAAAGGGTCATATCGCGCGGCCTTAGTTGCCCATTTGGGTGTGAACCGAGTTGATCACGTTTTGGTCAATCATAATGCCCGCCGCAGATTCCACTTGGCCGCCGAACAGATCAAACACATCCGCCCCCAAAGATTGCGACAGCTGCGCGTCTAATGTGGCGCGCAAGGCTGCCGATGCGGGGTTTTCGCTGGCAGGGGTGATCGCGTCCAGTTGCATCAAGGCGACAAAATCGCCATCAACCACCACCTGCGGCGCGCCCAGTTCGGCGGCAAAGGCGGCGGTGACCAGCGCGGCGGGTGCGCCATCAACCGCGCCATCGCGGGCAATATCGGCGGCGGTTTTCACGGTGCCAAGGCTGGCCAAATCTGCCCCGCCTTTCAGCGCGGTAACCTTGGTTTCGGCCAATTGCGTCAGCGCAGCGGTCAGCGCCTTGGCGCGCCACGCGGCGGTAACCTTATCTTTGACATCGGCCAAGGGGCGCGGCGCGGGCGGCAGGGCCTCTAGCATAGTCATGGCCACAACGCCGCCATCTTCCAAGATAATCGCTTCGGGGAAATCGCCCTGCGCCAGCGCATCTGCCGCCTTGATAAAGCCGCCATAGCTGGCAATCGGATCGTTGTCATCGGCGCCCTTTGCATAATCGGTGGTGGCAAGGGTCAGGTTTTCGGATGCCGCCAAATCTTCCAAAGTGGCCCCGCCTGCCAGCGCATCGTCAATGGCATCAATACGATCGCCAATCGCCGCGCGGGCGGCTTCGGTTTGCACCTCTAGCGTCAACTCAGCGCGCACGGCGTCCAGCGTGGTTTCTTGCGCGGGCAAAATGGCGTTCATGCGGAACAAGGCAGGGCCAAGATCGCTGTCAATCGGGCCCACAACCCCTGCCTCGGTCAATGCAAACACAGCATCCCCCGCCGCGCCAAGTTCGGCTTTGGACACATCGCCAAGGTCAATATCGGCCAGCGTCAGGTTGCGCTCGGCTACCAAATCTTCAAAACTTGTACCCGCGTCCAATTTTGCCTTGGCCGCTGCCGCATCTGCCGCGCTGGGGTAGACCAGACGTTCAACAAGCCGCTTTTCGGGAATGACATATTGGTCAATGCGGTCTTGATACAGCTTTTCCACCGCCGCCGCATCTGCGGGCATATCTTTGGCCAGTGTTTCAGGCAGCAGAGCCACATATTGAATGCGCTTGGCTTCGGGGCGGGTATAGGCGGCGATATTTGCGTCATATTCGGCCTGCAAATCGCTATCCGTGGGCGCGGCCAAAGGCTGGGGCAAATCTGCCTCGGTCACGGGAATATACAAAATATCGCGCGTCTCGCCCGCATAGGCCAGCAGCGTTTCGGTCAGCGCGGCAGGGGGCTTGGCCCCGCCCGAGATGGCCGATTGCAGCAACCCACGCGCGATGTCTGCGCGCAAACCTGCTTCAAAATCGGCCTCGGACATGTTGTTGCGGCGCAGCGTGTCGCCATAGGCGGCGCGGTCGAACTGGCCATCAATCCCCTGAAATGCCGCGACCTTTACCACTTCGGCGGCAAGGGCGGCATCACCCACCGAAAGGCCCATCTGCCCCATCTCGCCGTCCAGCGCCTTTTGGCGGATCAGGTCTGCCAAAACTTGCCGATCCAGCCCCGCTGGCAGCAAATCGCGCAGGGCCACAGGCTGGCCCACCATTTGCGAGAAACGGTTCACCTCGCCCTGCAACGCATTGGCATATTCGGATGCGGTGATTTCCTGATCCCCCACCGTACCCACGCGCACCGTGCCGCCGCTAAAGCTGGTCACACCAAAGCCCAGCATCGACAGCGCAATCAGGCCCAGCAGAACACTGCCCAAAAGCGATACGCCGCGCCGTTTTTTGATGACCAATTCATCATTGGGCGGGGTCGGGGAAGCGGGTGTTCTGGCCATGGTTTTGCCTGCGTTCAAAAGGTTTTTGCCTATCTATGCGCAGAACGGCATGGGGGCAAGGGGCGACACGGCCCGCGCCTTGCAATCAAAGGGTGGGCAAAGGGCGGCCAAAGTGCGTGCTTTGGTGCCGCGTGGCGCGCTATTGCGGGGGCTGCATCAGCGCCGAAATCGGGGCCAGCGTCACATCGCCAGCGCGGCCTTCCAGCGACCATTCGGTCAGTGCGCTTAGCGTGCCGGGCAGGGTCTGGCCCATAACCACAGTCGCGCCATCTTGGGCGGCCTTAAACACCGCGCGGTCCAGATAGCGGCGCATCACAGTCACAGATTCGCCGCCCGTATCGATCATTTTTGAAATCATGGCATAGGGAATGCCATCGCGCTGGGCAATTTGGGCTGCGCTGTTCAGACCCTTGTCAAACAGCAAAACACCGCGCCCCTGCGCGCCGATGGCTGGCACAACAAGGCTGGCAAGTTCGCGGTCGTCTTGAAAGCCTGACACAGGATCGCTCATCACAGCGACGCTTTCGGGCAGCATGGCCTGATAGGCGGCAAGGCTGGTTTCCACATCACTGGCCTGCGCCCCTGCGGGCAGGCTGGTGGGCAGAATGATCACCTCTTTGCCCGCCGCGCGGTACAGGGCCATCGCCTCGGCTGCGGTGGGGCTTTCGGGATCAACCGCAAAGGATACAGGCAGCGGCAGGCTGGCCCATACGGCGCGGTCGATGTCTACTGCGCCTGTGTCCAGAAGAACAATAGCAAACAGCGGCTTGCCGCCTGCGCCTGCAAAGGGGGCAGCAAAGGCCTGCAAGGGCGTCGCGCCAAGGGGCCGCGCAAGGCTTGGCGCATCGAGTGCGGTCGCGTCTGGCGCGGGGTCGGCGCTGATCGTGGGGGTTTGCAGCGCATCCCCTGGCTGCGGCGGGGTTGCCACCTTTGCGCCCGTGCTTTGTTCTGGCGCTGGGTCTAGCAAGGCTTCGCTTGGCGCGGGGGCTGGTTCTGGTTCTGCGCTTGCCTCTGCGGCGGGGTCTGCGGCAGGTTCTGTGGCAGGTTCAACCTGCGGCAATGCGGGCGGGGCGGGCTGCGCCTCGGTCTGCGCTGAGGCTGGCGCTGTTTGTTCGGCCACTTCTGGCACGGCCACTTCAGGTGCAACAGCTTCTGGCGCGGCGGCTTCGGGCGCGGGCGCGCTTTGCACGCTGGGGGCAGTTACACGCGCAGGCACAAGATAGGACGCCGCACCCAAACCCAATCCTGCAACCACCAAACCCTTAACCCCGCCCATCAGAAAATTGCGCATCTTCACCCCTTGCCTTTGCCACCACACAGGCAGCCTTGACCAACTATAGCCTGCCTTTGCCGCGCCTTCACCCCCAAATTGCGGCAAAGCCATATGGCCATAAGTATGGCAGGCAATTGCACAGCACCCCGCACATCAAATCGCGCCGCAAGCCCGCCGCTGCGCGGTTTACATCGTCCGCCCCTTGGGCAATAAGTGGGGCAAATATCCATGCCCAAAAGGCCCGCCCATGCTGCTGCTGATCGATAATTACGATAGTTTCACCTATAACCTTGTCCATTATCTGGGCGAGTTGGGGGAAGATGTGCGCGTTGTGCGCAACGATGCGATGTCGGTGCAAGAGGCGATTGCCCTGCGCCCACAGGCGATTGTGCTTTCCCCTGGCCCGTGTGATCCTGCATCCGCTGGCATCTGCGTGCCGCTGACCCGCGCCGCCGCCAGCGCCGATGTGCCGCTGCTGGGCGTCTGCCTTGGACACCAGACCATTGGCGAGGCGTTTGGCGGGCGCGTGATCCGCTGCCACGAAATTGTGCATGGCAAAATGGGCGCGATGCACCATGCGGGGGGCGGCATGTTTCGCGGCCTGCCCAGCCCGTTTCAGGCCACGCGCTATCATTCCTTGATTGTCGAGCGGTCTAGCCTGCCCGCCGATCTGGAAGTCACCGCATGGCTGGAAGACGGCACCATCATGGGCCTGCGGCACAAAACCAAACTGATCGAGGGCGTGCAGTTTCACCCCGAATCCATTGCCAGCCAGCACGGCCACCAACTTTTGCGCAATTTCTTGGACAGCGCCCGCGAACGGGTGCCTGCATGAGCGACGTTCTAAAGCCCCTCATCGGGATTGCCGCCACCCGCCCGCTGACGCGCAGCGAGGCGACTGCCGCGTTCGAGGCCCTGTTTGAAGGGCAAGGAACTCCTGCGCAGATGGGCGGGTTTCTAATGGCGCTGCGCGTGCGCGGCGAGACGGTGGATGAATATGCCGCCGCCGCCGCCGTGATGCGCGCCAAATGTAACGCCGTGCGCGCGCCAGCAGGCGCGATGGATATTGTCGGCACGGGCGGCGATGGCAAGGGCACGCTGAACATTTCCACTGCAACCGCCTTTGTGGTGGCAGGCGCTGGGGTTGTCGTGGCCAAGCATGGCAACCGCAACCTGTCCAGTAAATCAGGCGCGGCAGATGCGCTGACGGAAATGGGCCTGAATGTGATGGTCGGCCCCGAAGTGGTGGAACGCTGCCTGAACACCGCAGGCATCGGCTTTATGATGGCCCCCATGCACCACCCCGCCATCCGCCACGTCATGCCCGTACGCGCCGAACTCGGCACGCGCACAATCTTTAACATCCTTGGCCCGCTGACCAACCCAGCGGGGGTAAAGATGCAATTGACAGGGGCCTTTTCCCCTGCCCTGATCCGCCCCATGGCGGAAACCTTACTGGCCCTTGGCACCACATCCGCATGGCTGGTGCATGGCGGGGATGGCACGGATGAGATTTCCATTGCCGAACCCACAGCCGTGGCCGCCGTGGAAAATGGCGCGGTGCGCGAGTTTACTATCACGCCCGAAGACGCAGGCCTACCGCGCCATCCGTTTTCGGCCATTGCAGGGGGAACCCCCGCCGAAAACGCCGTGGCCTTTCGCGCGCTGCTCAATGGGCAAAAGGGCGCGTTCCGCGATGCAGTGCTGCTAAACTCCGCCGCCGCCCTGCTGGTGGCTGGCAAAGTGTCCAGCCTGCCCGAAGGCGTGACGCTGGCCGCCCAGTCACTCGACAGCGGCGCGGCGGCTGCGAAAATCGCGCAGCTTGCGCAGCTCACCCAAGCATAAGGCGCAGCTATGGCCACCATCTTAGACAAGATCAAAACCTATAAGCTGGACGAGATCGCGGCGCGCAAAGCCGCCCGCCCCCTGCCCGATTTGGACGAGGTTATCGCCGCAGCCCCGCCGCCCCGCGGCTTTGCCCGCGCCCTGCAAACGGCGGCCAAAACGGGCTATGCCCTAATTGCCGAGATTAAAAGGGCCAGCCCCTCCAAAGGCCTGATCCGCGCCGATTTTGATCCGCCCGCACTGGCCCGCGCCTATGCCGATGGCGGGGCGACATGCCTTTCGGTGCTGACCGATGCACCATCGTTCCAAGGCGATGATGCCTATCTTATGGCCGCATCAGCCGCCTGCACCCTGCCGTGCCTGCGCAAAGATTTCCTTTATGATCCCTATCAGGTGTACGAATCGCGCGCGCTCAATGCCGATTGCATCCTGATTATCATGGCCTCTGTGTCCGATGCACAGGCCGCCGAATTGGAAGATGCCGCGCTGTCCCTTGGCATGGATGTTCTGATCGAAGTGCATGATCGCGGCGAGCTAGACCGCACATGCGCCCTAAAATCGCCCCTGATCGGGATCAACAACCGCAATCTGCATTCCTTCGATGTCACCTTGCAAACCACCCGTGATCTGGCCCGTTTTGTGCCCGAAGGGCGGATGATTGTGTCTGAAAGCGGCCTGTTCACCCCCGCCGATTTGGCCGATGTGGCGGCTTATGGCGCGCGCGCTTTCCTGATTGGCGAAAGCCTGATGCGGCAGGCCGATGTCACCGCCGCCACCCGCGCGCTGCTGGCAAACCCCGTTTTGGCGGATGGGGAATGAGCGGCAAGCTGACCCATTTTGATGATGCAGGCGAGGCCCATATGGTGGATGTGTCGGGCAAAGACACGACTGCGCGCATCGCCGTGGCCCAAGGTTTTGTGCGCATGAACGCCGCAACCCTTGATCTGGTGCGCCAAGGCACGGCCAAAAAGGGCGATGTTCTGGGCACCGCGCGGCTGGCGGGCATTATGGCCGCCAAACGCTGCGCCGATCTGATCCCGCTGTGCCACCCGCTGCCGCTGACCCATGTCTCACTGGATTTAACGGCCCACGAAGGCGGGGTTGCTGTTACGGCCACCTGCAAAACCACGGGCCAAACGGGGGTCGAGATGGAGGCGCTGACCGCCGTTTCAGTGGCCTGCCTGACCATCTACGACATGCTGAAAGCCGTGCAAAAAGATATGGTGATCGAAGGCATTGCCGTGGCGCTGAAAGAGGGCGGCAAATCTGGCCGCTACGCCCTATGAGCATGATTTCCGTGGCCGAAGCGCTGGCGCGCTGCCTTGCGCTGGCCCCCAAACTGCCCCTTGAAACCGTGCCCCTGCGCGCAGCGAATGGCCGCATGATGGCGCAGGCGGCCATCGCGCGCCTAACCCAGCCGCCCTTTGATGCATCGGCCATGGACGGCTACGCGCTGTCCGCCGCAGGCGCGGTCGGGGATCGGTTCCAAGTCGTCGGCGAAGCCGCCGCAGGGCGCGGCTTTGCGGGCGCGCTCACCGCAGGTCAGGCCCTGCGCATTTTCACAGGCGCGCCCGTGCCCGCAGGGGCGGCCAGCATTGCGATACAAGAAGATATAACGCGGATTGGTGACACGATCACCCTTACAGCCCCCGCAGCACCCCGCGCCCATATCCGCCCAAAGGGCCAAGATTTTGCGGCAGGCGATACGCTGCCCCCCCGCACCCTGCGCCCTGCCGATCTGGCCCTGCTGGCGGCGATGAATATTCCCGAAATCGCCGTATATCGCCGCCCCGTTGTGGCGATTTTGGCCACGGGGGACGAACTTGTCGCCGTGGGCGGCACTCCGAACCCCGATCAAATCATCGCCTCCAACGGCTATGCCATTGCCGCCATTGCCGAAAATGCAGGGGCCACCGCGCGCCTTTTGCCCATTGCGCCCGATGACCGCGAGGGGCTGGCCCATGTTTTTGGCCTTGCGCGCGGCGCGGATGTGATTGTCACCATCGGCGGCGCTTCGGTGGGGGATCATGATTTGGTCGGCGAGGTTGCCGCCAGTTTGGGGATGGAGCGTGCCTTTTGGCGCATTGCCATGCGGCCGGGAAAACCCCTGATGGCGGGGCGGCTTTTGGGCGCGGCGATGCTGGGCCTGCCTGGAAACCCCGTATCCGCCATCACCTGCGCGCATTTGTTTTTGGTGCCCATGCTGCGCGCAATGCAGGGGCAAAGCCCTGATATTGCAGTGAAAACCGCAACTCTGGGCGCTGATATTGCAGCCAATGGGCCGCGCGCGCATTACATGCGCGCCAGTCTGCAAGACGGGGTCATCACCCCCTTTGCCAGCCAAGATTCCGCGCGATTGGCCCTGCTGGCCAGCGCCGATGCCCTGCTGATCCACCCTGAAGGTGCCCCTGCCCTGCCCAAAGGCGCGCAAGTTTCCTATATTCCGCTCTAGCGAAAACGCCGCGCACCCCGCGCCCGTTTTGGTAGGCTTTGGTTAACCGTGCAACCTATAGGGTTAAGGAATAGAAAATAACTTGACACAAATCCAGAACAGGGGCAGAACATTGCGTAAACACCCCAATGGAAAGGGTACAGGCCCATGCTGACGCGCAAACAAATCGAACTTCTTGAATTTATCTATGTGCGGCTGGAACGCGATGGCGTTCCGCCTTCGTTCGATGAAATGAAAGAGGCGCTTGATCTGCGGTCTAAATCGGGGATCCACCGCCTTGTCACCGCACTCGAGGAGCGGGGCTTTATCGAACGCATGGCCCACCGCGCCCGCGCCATGGCCGTGGTCAAACTGCCCGAGTCGCTCGAGCGTAAGCTAAAGGCAAAGGGGGCCGAGGCTGCGGCAGAGGCAAAGCCAGAACCAGCCCCCGCCTTTACCCCGCGCGTGATTACAGGCGATCGGCCCATGGCCCGCCCCCCGCGCGGCGCGATGCCAATTGAAAGCGGATTTTCCATCGAACTGCCCGTGATGGGGCGCATCGCGGCGGGTGTGCCGATTGAAGCGATCCAGCAAATTTCGCACCATGTTACCGTGCCCAGCACCATGCTGGCTGGCACGGGCGAGCATTACGCGCTGGAAGTGAAAGGCGATTCGATGATTGAGGCGGGCATCAACGATGGCGATATCGTGGTGATCCGCGAACAGTCGGGGGCCGAGAATGGCGATATCGTCGTCGCCTTGGTCGAAGATCACGAGGCCACGCTGAAACGCTTTCGCCGCAAGGGCAACATGATCGCGCTAGAGGCGGCAAACCCCGCCTATGAGACCCGCATGTTCCCTGATCATCTGGTCAAAGTGCAGGGCAAATTGGTGGGCCTGATCCGAAGCTATTGAACCGCGCCTGCTAAACTGTACCTGCTAAAGCGAAGTCCCTAAAGCGCACCTTTTAAGCGGCACCAGTTTTGCAGCAGCGGTCTGGCCTTTGCCGCCTGTTCAAAATCGCCTATGGCGCAGGGGCAACCTGCGCCATTTTTGCAGGTTTTGGCCTGTTCAGCACAAGCGGCGGCAAGATTGGGCGCGGGCTGCTCCAAATCCGCGCGCGGTCGCGGGTGGGGTGCAAGATCAGCACATCGCCGTCAATCTTTGCAGCCAAAGCGCCGGTGTTATCAAACACTTGCCGATCCAACACAGTGCAAGGTGCATCGGCCAGCACCAGTTCGG
>JAIXVS010000184.1 GCA_027482795.1 Rhodobacter sp. | reverse complement strand
GCGGCAATGACACGATGCTGGGCGGTGCGGGCAATGACATCTTTGTCGTCAATGCCGACGGCGACCGCGTTTACGAGACAACGACCACCACCTCGGGCGTGGATGCGGGCGGCACCGATCTGGTGCAAAGCGCGGTGACATTCTCGCTTGCGGCGGCGGTTGGGACAAGTTTTGTCGAAAACCTAAGTCTGATCGGTCAAGCCCGTGTCAATGCCACGGGCAACGCATTGGACAATAGTGTCACGGGCAACAGCGCGGCCAATGTGCTGGACGGCGGTGCGGGGCACGACACGCTGAATGGCGCGGGCGGCAATGACACGATGCTGGGCGGCGCGGGCAATGATGTGTTTATCGTGGGCGCGGCGAGGGACCAAGTGTTTGAGACCACGACAACCGCATCAACGCTGGATGCGGGCGGGGTTGACCGCGTGGAAAGCGCCGTGACCTTTAGCCTTGCCGCCACAGTTGGTGTCAGCTTTGTCGAAAACCTTACCCTCACGGGGCGGGGCAATATCAGCGGCACAGGCAACGGGCTTAGCAATGTCTTGTTGGGCAATACGGGGGCCAATACCCTGTCAGGGGGCGATGGCAATGACACGCTGGACGGCGGCGCAGGCGATGACCGTATGATCGGCGGGGCGGGCAATGATCTATACATCGTCACTTCGGCGCGCGACCGCGTGTTTGAAACCACCAGTGTGACGGGCACTTTGGATGCGGGTGGCCAAGATACCATACAATCTGCCGTCAGTCAGGATTTGAACGCCTATCTTGGCCTGCGCTTTGTCGAAGTGCTGCATCTTACGGGCACGGGCAATATCAACGGGCTGGGCAATAGCTTGGGCAATGTGCTGCACGGCAACAGCGGCAACAACCTGCTGGATGGCGGCGCTGGGGTTGATACGATGCTGGGCGGGGCGGGCAATGACACCTATGTTGTTGAAAGCACAGATGATCTGATCTTTGAAACCACCACCACAACCAGCGGCATTGATGCTGGCGGGATAGATACGGTGCGCACGTCGGTCAGCTATAACCTAGGCAATGGGGCGGGTTTGCAATTTGTGGAAAACCTAACCCTGACAGGCAGCGGCAATGTCGACGGGCGCGGCAATGGTCTGGACAATGTGCTGACGGGCAATGTTGGCAATAACCTGCTTGATGGCGGCGCGGGTGCAGATACGATGATCGGCGGCGCAGGCAGTGATATCTATGTCGTCAACAACGCAGGCGACCGCGTGTTTGAAACCACCACCAGCGCCAGCACGGTAAATGCGGGCGGCACCGATACGGTGCAATCCTCGGTCAGCTTTAGCTTGGATGCCTCGGTTGGGGTGCGCTTTGTTGAAAACCTATATCTTTCGGGAACAGGTGCGATCAATGGCACGGGCAACGCAATGGCCAATACGCTGATCGGCAATAGCGGTGACAACCTGCTGAACGGCGGCCTTGGCGTGGATATGCTGATTGGCGGCGCGGGGGCGGATGGGTTTGTGTTTAACACCGTGCTTAGCACGGCCAACATCGACCGCATCGTTGATTTCACCAGCGGCGAAGATGTGATCAGGCTAGACACCACCTTATTCCTTGGGCTGGATTTGGGTGCGCAAGGGGCAGATGCGGTGTCTGTCAATGGCACAATCACCGCCGATACCCGCCTGATCTACGAGGCTGCAACAGGACGACTGTTCTATGACGCAGATGGATCGGGCAGCGATGCCGCTGTGCATTTTGTCACGCTAACGGCAGGTTTGACGTTGGCGGCGGATGATTTCTTTGTGTTTTAAGACCGCAATTTGGACTTAGCCAGTTTGGGCTCAGGGGTTCACGGAAGGGTCGCGGTGCTGGGCTGGATTTTGTTGGTATGGCTGCCGTTGATGGTGGAAAACTCAGGCCCCGTGGCCATGGGCTATGTCACCATGCCCCTGCCCGATGGGGTGCTAAAGGCCAATCTGATCGAGACAGCCCCTCATCTGCGCCTGATCACGCTGGGGGCAGTTCTGCTGCTCGTGCAGAGGTTCAGCCCGAAGGGGCTGTTGCCACAGAAGTAGGGGCAATTCAATTTGCAGGGTAAAGTATGATCTGGTATGATTGGATGTGAAGGAGCGCGCCATGTCCAGACTGACCATTTCTATGCCCGACCCCATGAGCGACTGGGTGGAATCGCAAATCACCGCGGGCCGCTATGGCAATGTCAGCGAATACTTCCGCGATTTGGTGCGGCGCGATCAAGAACGCAGCATTGGAGCGATTGCAGAACTGCGCGCGCTGATGGAAAGGGCCGAGGCGGGCGGGATCAGCCCGCGCGCGCTAGACGATGTGCTATCGGCCGCGCGTGAAGAGGCCCGCCAAAGGGGCCTGCTGAATGGGGCAGATTAGCCTTACCCTTGCTGCCGAGCGCGACTTGATCGACATTTACCTGTTTGGGGTGGTGGAGTTTGGGGCGAAGCAGGCAGAACGCTATTCTGTGCAGATTTCGGCCAAAATGACCCTGATCGCCGATAACCCGAGCTTTGGCGCTGATTATTCCTTTGTCCAGAGTGGTTTGCGAAGGGCCGAGTGCGGCGCACATGCGATATACTATCGCAGGGCTGGTGAGGGCATTCTGGCGCTGCGCATCTTGTATGCCCTCATGGATGTGGGGCGGCATTTGGTTTAAGGTATGCTTAATCCAGCCATAAGCGTGCGATCTGCAAAAAATGCAGATCACCACCTCTCTGGTCTGTCGTAACACATTCTGCGGTTTCATGCAGCCAGCGCCCGCCGCGATCCATGCAGCTATCAATCTGAAAAAATTCGGTTTGGTTGACGATCCAAATCAAAACCAGCGCCGCAAATAGAACAATCGCAGATTTCACTGCGATGCGGTATAGCTTTTTCACATCAACCGCCCTCTCGCCCAACGCAAACCGATCCGTCAGGCCCAAATCATGACCGCCCATCACGCAGGCTAGGTCCGCCTGTCCACACTGGCGCGCAATATCCACCTGCCACGCTGCGGGCAAAAAATCCGTCTGGGTTAATGATCGCACTGCCTCCCATTCTCCCCATCCTTCACCCTTGCGCCGCTACTTCGCGCGGCAGGCGTCCTGCTCAAACGACCATTTCCCGCCCTCCGCAGTGCAGGCATCAATGCGTAGGGGTTCAGAAAATTGGCTGGACAGGCGCATCAAGGTCAAAACCGCAAGCACCCCAAAAAAGACCCACTTTGCAGCACTTGATTTCATCCTCATAACAGCCGCGCCCCTTCTGCCAAGGCAAATCTATCGGTCATGCCCGATACATAATCGGCCACAACGCGGGCAAGCTGCACCTCATCTGTGGCCGCAGCGATGTCGATCTGCCACTCGGGCGGCAAAAGATCGGGGCGCGTCATAAACAGCGGGAACAGACCGTTCACCACTTCGGTCACCCTTGCCCGTTCCTTCATCACCGATGGGGCGCGGTACATGCGGGTGAACAGAAAGCTGCGCACCGATTTTAAGTCTTGGAACAGCGGTTTGGAAAACCGAATAACCGTTGTCCCAAGCCCGCGAATATCATCGACCGACCGCGCCCCAGCGGATGATAGGCGGTTTTGCGCCACGGCAATCACATCTTCCACCATCACGCCAAAAACGCGCCGCAGCGCCTCGTGCCGCCTGCGCATCTTGTCGAGGTTTGGGTACAACCGATCCACCGCCTCGAACGCGGGACCGGTCACGGGCAGGTCCATCAGGTCAGCCTCGTCAAACAGGCCCGACCGCAGGCCATCATGCAAATCGTGGTGGGAATAGGCGATGTCATCGGAAATCGCGGCCACCTGCGCTTCGGCTGATGCAAAGGTGTCCAGCTCCAAATCCCACATCGCGTTCACTTCCGCCAGCGCATAGGGTAATGGCCCAGCGTGTTTCTCATCGGCATTCGGCCCCGTCACAGGCCCGTTATGCTTGGCAATCCCCTCCAGCGTTTCCCATGTCAGGTTCAGCCCGTCGAAATCGGCGTAATGGCGTTCCAGCTTGGTCACAATCCGCAGCGCCTGCGCGTTATGGTCAAACCCGCCGTAGGGGGCGTAGGGGGCCATCAGGGCGGCCAGCGCATCCTCGCCCGTATGGCCAAACGGCGTGTGGCCCAGATCATGCGCCAGCGCAATCGCCTCGGCCAAGTCGGTGTTCAGCCCCAGCACCCCCGCCAGCGTGCGCGCCACTTGGGCCACCTCAATCGAATGGGTCAGGCGGGTGCGGTAATAATCGCCCTCATGTTCAACGAAGACCTGCGTCTTATGCTTGAGGCGGCGAAAGGCGGACGAATGGATAATCCTGTCGCGGTCGCGCTGAAACTCGCTGCGAAAACTGGGCAGGCTTTCAGGGTACAGCCGCCCGCGCGAGGCGGTGTTTTGGCAGGCAAAGGGCGCAAGCGTTTCGGGCATATGATTGCCTTCTTGTTGAGGGGGCCTGATGCGCCTATATTACATCAAGGCCCCGTTTAGGAGAGCAAAATGAACCTACCCCCCCAAGTGACAGAACGCGCCTTTGCCCGTCTGGCCGAAATTGCCGCCCTTACGGGGCAGTCCAAACCCCTGCGCGTGGCGGTCGAGGGAGGCGGCTGTTCGGGCTTTCAATACCAGATCAAACTGGACGACGCCGCAGCGGGCGATTTGGTGCTGGAAGGGAACGGCCAAAAAGTGCTGATCGACGAGGTATCCCTGCCCCTGCTCGCGGGCGCGGTGATTGATTTCACCGAAGAGTTGATTGGGGCTAGGTTTGTGGTGCAAAACCCGAATGCGACTGCAAGTTGTGGGTGCGGCGTTAGTTTTTCGATGTAGGCCCCCCCTTTCCTTCGCCTGCCCCTGCCCTATCATCCCCATATCCAAAAACGGGGGCGCGGCCATGACGACAGTTCTTCTCCTCGGCTCTGGCCCCGCAGCCATTGGCGCGCGCACTTGGCGGCGCGATGGGTTTGACACCATTGTCGCCATCAATAACGCCCATGCCATTCGCCCCGATTGGGATGCGATGATCTACCCTTATGACTTTCCGCGCGAAAATATCCCCGCCCCGCGCGCGGGCCAAAGCCTGATTGACGAGACGCATTTCGTGCCCGCCCAAAACCGCTTTGGCGGGTTTATCTATGCGGGCGCGACCATGGCCTTTACCGCCGCCTATTGGGCGCTGGATGCGCTGCGCCCGCGCGTTCTGGCCTTTTATGGCTGCGATATGGTCTACCCCGCCACAGGGCCTACCCATTTCTACGGCACGGGCGCGCCCGACCCGCTGCGCGCCGATGTGTCCTTGCGCAGTCTCGAGGCGAAATCGGCCCGTTTGATGGTGCTGGCGGCCATGCAGGGGGCGGCCCTTGTCAATCTGTCGCGCGCGCCCTCGCGGCTGATTTTCCCGCGCGCGCATCGCTGCGATTTTGCCAGCCTTGCGCCGCTGCGCTATGATGCCAACGCCGCGTTAGAGGCGCTGCACCTTGAGGCGGGCTTGGCCTATACCACCCCCACGGGGCACTATAGCCAGGTTGGCTTTGATCTGGCCGCGCTGGATCGTCTAGATCAGCTTTGGCTGGCGGCAGCGCTTGATCTGCGGCAGGCGGCGGCATAGGCTGTTGCAGACCCCAGCGAAAGCCACGCCAATGAAAATCGCCACCTTTAACATCAACGGTATCAAGGCGCGGCTGGAACGGCTGACGGAATACCTTGCAGGCGCAGGGGCAGATGTGGATGTGATCTGCCTGCAAGAGATCAAATCCGTCGATGAAGGTTTCCCGCGCGCGGTGTTTGAAGGCATGGGTTACCATGTTGAAACCCATGGGCAAAAGTCTTTCAACGGTGTGGCGATCCTATCCAAACTGCCGCTGACCGATGTGGGGCGCGGCCTTGCGGGGGACGAGTCGGACGAACATGCCCGCTGGATCGAGGCAGTGGCAGGCGGTATTCGCATTTGTGGGCTGTACCTGCCCAATGGCAACCCGGTGGAATTTGACGGCGATACGCCTATCGCGGCGGGCAAATACGGATTTAAGTTGTCTTGGATGGCGCGGATGCAGGCCCGCGTGGCCGAGGTGCTGGCCGCCGAGGAACCCGCCGTGTTTTGCGGCGATTACAACATCATCCCGCAGGATATCGACGCGGCAAAGCCCGAAGCGTGGGCGCGCGATGCGCTGGCCCTGCCCCCATCGCGCGCCGCCTATCGCCGTATCCTAAACCTTGGCCTGACCGAGGCGCTGCGCACCCTGAACCCCGCAGCCGGCCTGTATTCCTATTGGGATTTTCAGGCGGGCGCGTGGGAGCGTAACAACGGCATCCGCATTGACCACCATCTGCTCACCCCGCAAGCCGCCGATATGCTAACTGGCGCGGGGGTGGACAAAGCCGAACGCGGGCTGGATCGCCCGTCCGATCATGTGCCTGTTTGGATTACGCTTGCGGCATAAAGGGGGCGCTCGCGCCCCCTCGTCGCTATCGCTCCTCACCCCCTGAAGGTATTTTTGGAGTTAGGAAGCAGGAGGGGGGGACTTGTGCTTCCTAACTCTCCAAATATCTTGGGGTGAGGAACGAAGTGACGAGGGGCAAAGCCCCTTTCACTTAGCTTGTGTCGCATCATATCCGTAAAGCCAATCGAACCGCCGCAGCATCAGATTGGGAGCGATCGCCGACAGGCTGCGCAGGCCTGTGTGGGCAATGGCGCGGGCGGGGCCTGATAGGTGATAGTTGCGCGCATTGGCATTGGCAGCTGCGATGATGCGGCCCGTGCGCGGCGCGCGCAGGGATTGGTAACGCGTTAGGGCCGCATCCATCGGCAAGCTGTCCAGCAAGTTGACCAATACTGCGCCATCCTCCAGCCCCATGCTGGCGCCTTGGGCCAGAAAGGGCAGCGTGGGGTGGGCCGCGTCCCCCAGCAGAACCGCAGCGCCTTGGGGCAGTACGCGGCTCCAATGTTCGGCAATCTCGTGGCGGAACAGGCCCCATAATCCCGCATCACTTGCCTGCTGCACCCATTTGCGCGCAGGGGCGGCAAAGCTGGCAAAGGCGTCTTGAAACCTTGCGTGATCGG
>JAIXVS010000243.1 GCA_027482795.1 Rhodobacter sp. | reverse complement strand
CATCCGCGCTTGGGTGGGCGCGCGCTGCGATCCTTACAAAGACCCAATCCCAGAAATCCCCGCCGAAATGATCGCGCAAACCGCGCAGACCTATATCGCCGCCTATCAGGCCATTACGGGGCAGGCCTTTGTGCCCGATATGCAGGGTGAAACCCCGCTGGCCCGTATTCGCAGCAATCTGGCAGAATTTTTCGCCTAAATTTTTGATTCGAAAAGAAAATCGCTGGCCCCAAAACAGGGCCAGCGATGGTTTCATGTATTTAGCTTGGGTTGTAAGGCAACGACGAGTGATGCAGCACAATACGCAATGCGCCCGCATCATCCTTGACGAACTGCCACGTTTTATCGACCGTGGTGATTGCCCCGTCTTTGCCCGTAATGCTGACATTGCCCATGGTGGTGGCCGAATCGCCCGTGATGAAAATAGCGTTGTTGGCCACGGAACACTCTGTCCAACCCTTCAATGCAAAGCCCGTGTCATTGGGAAACTCTGGGTCACCGCCAACGAAATAGGCCAAGGCCCCTGCCCGCGTTGGGCGAAAGGTTTGTGGCGCGACAGTTAGCGTTGGCTTGAACAAAACCGCACCCATTTGATAACCATAGGCGGCATCGATGACCTGTTCAGCCATGGCTTTTGCAGCCTCTGGCCCCTCTTTTTCGTTGGTTTGGCTAATGCCTACCAAGGCACCGCACCATGCCTGCTGGGCGGCCAGCACTTCGGAT
This sequence comes from Rhodobacter sp., assembly GCA_027482795.1. Classification (GTDB taxonomy): domain Bacteria; phylum Pseudomonadota; class Alphaproteobacteria; order Rhodobacterales; family Rhodobacteraceae; genus Cypionkella. The sequence continues at coordinate 4,269 of JAIXVS010000243.1, read as the reverse complement.
TCGGCAATGGCTGTGTTCACAACAACGGCCTCGGCCGAAGCGACGGTGGCCGAGAACATGGCGGCGCCAAATACGGCTATAGTCAGACGAGAGGAAGTCATAAGATTCTCCTGTTGGCTGGCCAGTCCCTTTTTGGGATTGGCAAAAGTCAGCCAACCGCAGATGGGAAGCGGCCACAGGCCTTGCAAGCCGCCCGTTCACGAAACTGTGTTGGCAGCGCTGGACAAATTGACGCAGCCGATTAAGCGGTTTGCACCACCACGGGCCATGAACAAAAACGCACCAATCACACGCGCCAATGTTTGCGCTAACATGTCCATTAGTGTAAAGCTGATCAAAATTTGGAGGCTGTTATGATTTTGTCCTGTGGCGAAGCCCTGATTGATATGCTGCCGCGCACCACCACGCTGGGCGAGCCCGCCTTTTCGCCCTATGCGGGGGGGGCGGTGTTTAATACCGCCATTGCGCTAGGGCGTTTGGGTGCGCCATCGGCGTTTTTCTCGGGCATTTCGACAGATATGCTGGGCGAGATTTTGACCGATACTTTGGCGGCATCAAACGTGACGACCGATCTGTGCGCGCGGTCGAACCGCCCCACCACGGTGGCCTTTGTTAAGCTGGTGAATGGGCAGGCGAGCTATGCGTTTTATGATGAGGCCACCGCAGGGCGGATGCTAAGCCAAGACCAACTGCCCACCCTGCCCGCCGATATTTCCACGCTGTTTTTTGGCGGTATTTCTTTGGTGAATGATCCCGCCGCCAGCACATACGAGGCGCTGCAATCGCGCGAGGCGGGCAGCCGCGTGATTATGATTGACCCGAACATTCGCCTTGGCTTTATCGCAGGGCAAGAAGACAGCTATCGCGCGCGTATCACGCGAATGGTGGAGCGCAGTGATATTGTGAAACTGTCGGATGAAGACCTGCATTGGTATGCGGGCAGCGGCGATTTGGCGGCGCTGGCACGCGGGATTATGGCCAAAGGGCCGAAGGTGGTGTTTATCACCGAAGGGGCCAAAGGCGCACATGCCATTACGGCCAGGGAACAGCGCTTCACCCCCTCGCGCAAGGTCGAGGTGATCGATACCGTGGGCGCGGGCGATACGTTTAATGCGGGCGTTTTGGCTGCGCTGCATAAGCGCGGCGTGTTGACCAAGGCAGGCGTGGCCAGCCTTGATGCCGCAGCTTTGGATGCCGCACTGGAATTGGGCACAAAGGCCGCCGCCGTAACAGTGGCGCGCGCAGGGGCCAACCCGCCTTGGGCGCAGGAGTTGGCCGACTAATGCGCGCGGTTTTGCAGCGTGTTAGCCGCGCCAGCGTGACCATTGCGGGTGAAACCGTGGGGCGCATTGACCAAGGCCTGTTGATATTGGTTTGCGCCATGGCAGGCGATACGCAGGCCGAGGCAGACCGACTGGCCGCCAAAATTGCCAAGTTGCGCATTTTCAAAGATGCAGATGGCAAAATGAATTTGGCAGTGGGTGATGCAGGCAATGCGGCGCTGATTGTTAGCCAATTCACCCTTGCGGCTGATCTGCGCGGCAACCGCCCAGGCTTTTCGCCCGCAGCACCCCCCGATATTGGCAAGCCGCTATACGAATATTTCTGCACCCGAATCGCTGCTGCGGGAGTTTCTGTGCAAACGGGTGTGTTCGGCGCGGATATGGATGTGATGCTTCATAATGATGGCCCTGTAACCATTTGGCTGGACACAGACACGCTGTAACCCCGCACCCCGTTGACATCAGCAAAGAATTAACGCTTTTGCGGCAGAATTGAATTGATTGTTTTCAATTCGGGAACAATGTTAACGCGAAGAGTTTATGGGCATGGCATGGCGTCTGCGCTGAAGAAAATTTTGGATCGCGTCAACCAACGGCGCAGTTTGCACCGCTGGTCCACCCTTGCGGGCGAGGCGAAAACCGCACCTCTGTCTCAAGTGCGCAAGATGTTTGCACAGGCCGTGGCGCTGCGCCGCCTGCTGGACCGCGTGATCCACCAATCTGAATATCGGCTGGCCCTGCCCAGCATGGGCAGCAATATCATCCGCCGCCAAATGGGCACCGATTGGGCATGGCGGCCAGATTTGTGGCTGGGGCCCGTGGCCACCATGGGCTATGCCGCCATTGCCAACCGTACCCAAGTTTGTACAGGCGCAACGGTGTACCACGATTGCAAGCGTTCCGAACTGACCGCCCGCCAAATCCGCAACACCCGCGAATCCGATATTGCCCCCTTTGGATTTCGTCTGGATGTGTTTCGCTTTGACGGGTCTTTCTTGTCGCTGGCGCTGGATTTTCCGCCCGAAGCGGCAGATGGGCTAAAGCAAAAGCATATCATCCGCGTGGATGTGATTGTGGAAATGGAAAAACCGCTGGAAATTTTTGCGCGCCTGAATGTGAAACATGGGCCAAATGTGGAAACCATCGTGCGCGAAATGCCCCTGAATGAGGAAGAGGTCATGGTGGAATTCGACCTTGGCTATTCCAAAATCAACGAAAAGCGGGTCGAAAAGATTTGGCTGGATCTTATTTTTGAAGGGCCAGAAATGAACCAAATCATTCTGCGCGATGTCACGCTAACGCGCCGCCCGCGCGCCGAACTTTAGGGGAAACGTATGGCGACCTTTACCAAAACCCGTTTGCGCGCTGGCGTTTGGCAAGGTGTTTTGACCTTGGCCGATGGCGAATCGCCCGAAATTGACGTGCTGCATCTGGAATCGCCCGTACAGGGGGTTACCGTTAAGCCCCTACAAGATAGCGATTATTTGGTTTCGGTGCCCATTCCGCTGCGGGCGCTGAATGATGGGGTGCAAAGTTTTGTGGTGCAAGCGGCGAAATCTGGTGAAACGCTGGCCAGCTTTGCGATTATTGCAGGCAGTGCGCTGGACGAAGATTTGCGTGCCGAAATTGACCTTTTGCGCGCGGAACTGGATTTGCTGAAACGTGCGTTTCGGCGGCATTGCGTGGAAACGGCCTAAACAGCCTATCTGCGCCAAATGCGGAAAATCTCGGATGCGCCCCAGCCCGCAACTGCGGCCAGCAGCAGTGATAGAATACCGTACAGCAGAGGTTGGCGGTGGGCCATGTTCGTCAACTGCCGCTCGATCCCCGTTTTGCGCACATCTATACTTTGCTCTTTGGTATCAATCACCCGCCCGCCGCGCAGCAGGAACATTCGCACGGTAAAATCGCCCTCGGTCAGGTTGGCAGGCAGGGCAAAATCGGCGCGAAACAGCGTATCTTCAGCCAATTTCACGCCGCTTTGCTGGGTGACATAGTTACCCTTTGCAATGCCTATGCGCTGCGCAGCCTGCAAAAATTCCCAAAAATCCATCGAATCGGCTGTGATCTTGGTGACCGTCAGCCGCCGCGCTAGGCTGATTTGATATTTCAAATCATCATCTGGCGACAAAATCTGTTCCAGCGCGCCCGAACTGGCGATCGCGAAATAGCTGGGCACTTCGCCAAGATCGACGGATGCCCTGTTGACCCAAATGCCAAAAATCCGCTCTTTTCGGCGCACAGTTGCGGGGCTGGACGGGCCCTCTAACGTGACAATTACATCCATCGGCGGGGATTGTGGCGCGGGGCTGTCGCGCCGCACCGCGCCATATACCAAAATGTCCGACCCCGTAAAATCGGCTGTGATTTGCACATCATCGCGCGACAGACCTGTCACCAGCGATTCTTCGGCCATAACGGGGCCAATCGACAGCGCAAGTGCCAAAAGAAGCGCCCTCATGGCAGCACCAAGCGGGTGACGGAATACAGCTCGGATGGCATCAGCAGCAGATCAAGGGCAATCTTGATGCTGACAGCCAGCACCAAAAGCGCCAGCAATATGCGCAATTGTTCGGGTTTTAGCCGTGTTGACATGCGCGATCCGATCTGCGCGCCAATCACCCCGCCCACAATCAGCACAAAGGCCAGCATCATATCAACCGTCTGGCTGTTGACGGCGTGCATAATGGTGGTGAAGCCAGTGACAAAAATAATCTGAAACAGCGACGTGCCCACCACAACCTTGGTTGGCATACCCAAAAGGTAGATCATCGCGGGCACCAGAATGAACCCGCCGCCGACCCCCATAATGGCCGACAAAACTCCAACTGCCGCCCCCAACGCCAAGGGGGGTAAAACCGAAATGAACAGGCCAGATTTGCGAAATTTTACCTTAAACGGCAGGCTGTGCATCCACCCATGATCATGGGCGCGCCGGATTTGCTGCGCGCCTTGCCGTTGGCTGCGCCAGATCGCGCGGGCCGAT
>JAIXVS010000099.1 GCA_027482795.1 Rhodobacter sp. | reverse complement strand
ACATGGCGCGCGGGTGGAACAGGGGGTGGTGGCGGCGGCGGCGGTGGGGGCGGCGCGCCTGTCTCAGGGATGGGAGACGCCGTCTGCTTGGCCGCAGCTGGCTGCCGCGCGGTTTTGGCCTTGGGTGTTTTCGGGGCAGGTGTTTTGGGGGTGGGGGGTGTATCGCTCATACCTATTCCTCGGCCAGCAAACTATCGATGCTGGGCATAAAATCCAATTGATCCACCGCGCTGCTGCCGGCAAGCGCCAGTGTCACTGATGTCAGGGCGGCAGGCTGCACTGCCCCCAAATAGATGCCCGCGCAGGCGACGGTGGCAAGGCCAGCCAAAACGCCAGCGCCGCCGAACATATCAGACATGGCCTGCCAAAAGGTTAGTTTCGCAGGCGCAGGGGCGCGCACGGCAAAGGGCTGGGGGCGCGGCTGCACGCGCGCCGCATCGGCCAAAATGCGCGCCATCAAGGCATCTGGCACAGGCATAGGCTGGGCCGCGATGGCGGCCTGCTGCGCCAAAAGATCATCCAGATTGTTCATCATGCCTCCTCGTATCCCAGTTCTGTGCGCCGCGCTGCCAGCGCGGCTGTCAGCGCGCGTTTGCCCCGCGCGATCAGGCTTTCCACCGCCTCGACCCCCACCTGCAATATGGCGGCAATTTCGGGGTTGGCCAATCCTTCGATATGACGCAGCACCACCGCTTGGCGTTGACGATCTGGCAGATCAGCCAAGGCGCGGGTTAAGGCCGCGTGGCGGTCGGCCTCGATCATGCAATCCACGGCGGCAATGCGGCCATCTTCGGGTTCGGCCACATCATCCAGCGCGTCCGATCTGCGCCGCTTTTTGGCGCGCAGACGGTCCGTGCACAGGTTTACGGCCACGCGGTAGGCCCAGGTTGAAACCTGCGCCTCGCCCGCGCGCCACGTGGGGGCCGCGCGCCACAGGCGTAGCATCACCTCTTGCGCGATATCCTCGGCTTCGGCACGATCCCCCAAAATGCGGGTGGCATAGCCTAAAATGCGCGGCACGATACGGTGGGCCAAATCGCGCGCGGCATCAGGATCGCCGTTTGCATAGGCCGTCAAAAGCGCCGCATCTTCGGCAAAATTTTGCAGGTCTTTGGCCATGTCCATTCCGAAAGGTCTACTGCGCGCGGGCCGCAAAAGCAACGCAGCCCGCGCCTGTTGCTGGGGCTGTGGCTGGGGGGCGTGGCCGCCCCCCTTTCAACACTTACCAAAAGCCGCCAAAGCCGCCTTTACCGCCATCGCGCCCCCAACCATGGCCCCCTTTGCCGCCATGACGCCCACCACGTTCGGCCATTTTGGCCTGCGCGGCATCTGCCTCGGCTTGGCTGATTGCGCCGTCGCTATCGGCGTCCACACGGTCGAACATCTTTGTGCTGCGCCCATCGCCTGCGGCCATTTCGGCAGTCGTTAGCGCGCCATCACTATCGCTGTCCAAATCCACAATCATGTGCTTGGCAAAGTTATAGGCGCGGGCCTGCAACTGGGCGCTGGCGCGGGCGACGTGATGGGCCGCAAGTTCCGCCGCGCTGATTTTGCCGTCTTTGTCGGTATCCATCGCGGTGATTTCTGCGGCGCGATAGGCCTCTGCCTCGGCTTTGGTGATGGTGCCGTCTTTATCACCATCCATTGCGGCAAAATCAAACATCGCCTTGGCCGCGTCAGCGGGGGCCGCAGCCTCTTGGGCCATCACCGCCCATGGCGCGGTTGCCGCAGCCAAGGCGGCAGCGGTCACAACGGCCAAAGTCTTTGGGGTGGAAAAACGCATCTTTACTCTCCATCAATCGGGCGCGGGGTTTGTCTTGCGCCGTTCATACTGGGGTAAACGCCGTACCTTTCGCATTCCGTCGCGCGCCCGCGATAATTCCTCCACACTGTGCGACAAAGCCGCGCGGAGCGGCAAATATTGCTAAACATTGCGGCGCAGTTCAGCTAGCACTATGCGATACGCAAAAGGAACGCCCCATGCCCAGCACATCCAGCCTTTCGGCCGACCTGTCCGAGGCAGAGCGCCCCACTTGGCCCGCAATTCGGCGGGGCTGGCACGGCAAATGCCCCAACTGCGGATCTGGCCCAATGCTGCGCGGCTATCTAACGGTGCGCGATTCTTGCCCCGCCTGCGGCGAGGCGCTGCATCATCAACGCGCCGATGATGGGCCTGCCTATTTGACCATTTTGATTGTCGGGCACCTGATGGCACCGCTTTTGATGTTTGTGTTCACCACATGGCGGCCCGAACCTGCCACGCTGATTGCGATATTCTCGCTGTTTACTGTTGTGACGTCGCTGTATTTGTTGCCGCGCATCAAAGGGGCAATGGTGGCGCTGCAATGGGCCAAGCGGATGCATGGGTTTGGCGCAGCGCCAACGGATGCGGCAGACCTGCATCATGATGCCGCCTGAAGATAGCATCGCCCCAGCAGCCAGCATGATCGTGCTGCAAGGCTGGGGTGATGGTGCCAAGGTTTTGATGGGCCAGCGCGCGGCGGGCGCGGCCTTTATGCCCAGTAAATTTGTGTTTCCAGGTGGGCGAGTGGACGAAGAAGATCATGCCGCTGATGTGCCCGATCTTTTGTCGCCCACCTGCCAGACATCGTTGCATCTGCATCCCGCAGGCGCGCCCATCAACCCGCGCGCGCTGGTTGCCGCTGGCCTGCGCGAGTTGGCCGAAGAAACGGGTTTGCACCTGACGCAGCCGCGCGCCAATGCCTTGCGCTTTGTGTTTCGCGCCATCACCCCGCCTGGCCGCTTGCGCCGCTTTGATGCGCGGTTCTTTCTGGCCCGCGCCCAAGATTTCGGCGGCGATCATGCGGGGTTTTCTGCCGCCTCGGGCGAGCTTTCGCATCTGCAATGGCTGCCCTTGATCGATGCCCGCGCATTGGATTTGCCCTTTATCACCCGCGTGATTTTGGCCGAATTAGAGGCAAACCTGACGGGCGCAGATTGGGAAGGCACAGGCGGTGTGCCGTTTTTTGACAATTCTGGCCCGCACCCCGCATTTTTGCGGCTTTAGTCCGCGCTTTCATCCTTGCGGTCTTTTGCCACAGGCCAAATCGGGTGCGGCACAGGGTCTTTTGCGGCAAAGAAATAGCGCGCAAACACCTCGGCATAGTTTTTGTAGCGATACCCGTCATTGCGGCGCAGGAAATGATCGCGCTTTGCAGCATACAGCGCGGGCAGGCGGTACCATGGGACGGATGGGTGCATATGATGCACCACATGGTAATTGTTGTTCAAAAACAACAGCGCCAACGGGCCGCGATCTTCCACCACCACAGTGCGCGCGCGGGCCGATGCGTGCGCGCGATGTTCCAAAAACGTGCGAATGCGCAGCAAAGCCAGCCCGATGTAAACCGCCGCAGCATAGGCCCAAACTGCCATGCCCGTTGCCTGCACATACCAAATCACGGGGATCAGCCCCAACAGGTTTAGCCCCCAGCCCAGCCAAACCCGCGGCTTGCCCGCCGCCAAAAGCCGCAGCTCGCTGGCCAGAAAATACCCAATGCCAATCGCAGGGCCCAAAATGATACGCCCCGCCAAACTGTTATTGGCCGCCAATACTGCCTGCCACCAGCGCGGCAGACGCGCCCAAACCGCAGGGTCGAAAAAGTTCGATTCGGGGTCATCATAGGGGTCGGTCAAAGCGGGGTCATAATGATGCGCCAAATGCGTGTCTTTAAACCGCAGATAGGGCACCACAACGAACAGCGCAGGAAACACCAGCGCCTCGCTGGCCCATTGGCGCGGCAGGGGGTGGCCGTGCAGCACCTCGTGTTGCAGGGATGAAAACTGCGCCATTGCAATGCCCACGATCACAATCGACAGCACGGGCCAGTCGCCCCACAGCGCCCCGCCCAGCGCCAGTGCGCCATAGGTGCCGACAATCAGCGCCAAGGTGGGCCATTCAACCGCGCGATCAGCAGCGGCGCGGGATTTTGGCGAGGTTTGTGAAATATCTGCCATGCGATTCAATTTGCTTTTCAACAGTGCTATCGCAAATGCTGCGCTAATACTGATGAAATTGCGTCAAATCATAGCCATTCCACGCCAAAACCTCGGTTGCTGCGCGCATTCGGTCTTTGGGGATGGGGTCTTTGGACACAATCATACCAAAACTGCCATCGGGTGTGCCAAGGGCGGCAGATCGGTTGCCCTCGTCTATCCACAGCACCCACATCGGCGCGTCCAGATTGGGCAGGCGGTAGCGCCCCTGCGCGCCGCCACTGGCAAGCTGGCCCGCGCCCGTGCGGCGATTTGCGGCAAAGCACAGATCATACTGCGCGGTTGCGCTGCCGCCCTGCGCGCTAATCTGCAAAGTGGGCGCAGCGGTGCAGGGTGCGGGCGCACCAAAACCCGCCACCTGCCGCCATGTGCCCAGCATCCGCGCCACGGGCAGGGCGGCAGTGGAATAAATCGGGGCCGCGCCCGTGCGAAACCCCTGCGCGGGCACTTGCGGCGCGGTGCCTTGCGTACAGCCAAGCAGCACCAGACATGCCAGCGCCGCCCTTAGTTCAGGCACAGTTGCACCACCGCCCCGTCATTTTGAACCACATCCGTGCAGCCAAACATGGGCCAGAACGGCGCGCAACTGCGTGATCGGGCAAGGCATTGGCTGGAACAGTCACTTTCCTTGCTGCATGATTTGCCTGCGTCTTTCATCGGGTGAAAACAGGCCATTGCGCCCGTCTCGCCTGCCTTGCCCCAACGCCCGCCATCTTGCACGCAAGCCGCCTCTTCGGGCGATTGCGGAACGGCGGCGGTTGTGGCCGTGGCCCCTGCCTGCAAAGCCGCCGCTGCCGCTGCGCCAATTTCGGCGGCAGTTTGGGGCGACGTAGGGGCCGCGGCGGCGGCAGTGGATTGCGCGGTTGCGGGCGCAGTTGCGGTCGCGGCAGGGGCTGCCCCAATCACCCGCCCCGTGGCCGGCGCGCTGCCCTCAGGCGCAGGCCCCAAGGTTTGGGTTTGAATGGCGGTTGTGTCCAAAGGCGTGGCCGCCGCATCAATACCCGCAGCTTGGCCCCCCCGCGCTGTGAACATGCCAGCACCGCCCGCCCCGCAGCCGCTTAGCGCAACCGCAAGTGGAATAGCCCATAAAATAAGGTGAAACTTGCGCATCTTTCTGCCCAAACCCTTGCTAAAATTTCTACTGGCCAATTGGCCCGAACTGCCGCCGCCGCGCAAGAGGCGATTACAGGATCGGCACGAATCGGTTGAGAACAAAGTAAGAACATTGTAAACCAGACCCATGTCCAACCCCGCCCCCACATCCACCCAAACCCTGCGCGAAGATTTGGCGCGGCTGGTCATGCCCAACTCGCGCCTGCGCGCGCCGCAGATGTTTTTGGGCAATACATCGGGGGTGCAGTTTGCCCTTACCCGCGCAAGGGTGCATGAATTTTGCGGCCCCGCCCGCAGCCAGCTTGCCGCCTTTGTGCTGGCGGCCACATCGGGGGCGGTGGTTTGGGCCAGCCCCTCTTGGTTGCCGCAGCGGATTTACCCTTACGGCCTGATGCCCTTTGCCGACCCGAACCGCATTATCTTTGCCCGCTGTCGGCGGCCCGAGGATATTTTATGGGTGATGGAAGAGGCGCTGCGATCAGGCGCGGCCCCTGTGGTGCTGGGCGATTTGCCCACCGCCCCTGCCCTGACCCCCATTCGCCGCCTACATCTGGCCGCCGAGGCGGGGGCCGAAGCGGCGCATCGGCGCGGCCGCCCTGCCCCGCTTGGCCTGATCCTGACGCCGCAGATGGGCGGCGCGCAGGGGGTGGACAGTCGCTGGCATATGCAGGCTGCGCCCAGTGGCATGACCATGCTGGAAAACCGCGCGGCATGGGTGCTATCGCGCCTGCGCGCCCGTGATGCCGCCCCCGCCCGCTGGGGCGTGGCCCGCGTCAAGGGGCAGGTCAGCATTACCCCCCTTGAGGGCGGCGAATAGCTGCAACGCAGCACTGGAATGCGCGCGCGCCTTAGGCTAGATGAGGGGCAAAGACGGCGCAGGCGCGTCACCGAACACATACTGCAGCAAAAAGGCGTGAAATATGGCACGGATACTGATCACCTCGGCCATTCCATATATCAACGGAATCAAGCACCTAGGCAACCTTGTGGGCAGCCAATTGCCCGCCGATCTGTTCGCGCGCTATGCGCGCGGGCGCGGGCATGAGGTGATGTTCATTTGCGCCACGGACGAACACGGCACACCCGCCGAACTTGCCGCCGCCAAGGCAGGCCAGCCCGTGGCCGAATACTGCGCCGAAATGCACGCCGTGCAGGCGGAACTGGCACGCGGGTTCCGCCTGTCGTTTGACCATTTTGGCCGCTCCTCCAGCGCGCGCAACCATGCGCTGACCCAGCATTTTGCAGGCAAACTGTATGAGGCGGGCCTGATCGAAGAAGTGTCGGAAAAGCAGGTCTTTTCCATCGACGACAACCGCTTTTTGCCCGACCGCTATATCACGGGCACCTGCCCCAATTGCGGCAATACATCTGCGCGCGGCGATCAATGCGAGGAATGCACCAAGCAGCTGGATCCGACCGATTTGATCAACCCGCGCTCGTCCATTTCGGGCAGCACCAATTTGGAAGTGCGGGAAACCAAGCACCTATATCTGAAACAGCGCAAGCTGCGCGATAAGTTGCGGGGTTGGATCAAATCCAAAAAAGATTGGCCCCTTCTGACCACATCTATCGCGCTGAAATGGCTGGATGACGGCGAGGGGCTGCAAGACCGCGGCATCACCCGCGATCTGAACTGGGGCATTCCCGTGCAGCGCGGCGATCAACCTTGGCCAGGCATGGAAGGCAAGGTGTTTTACGTCTGGTTCGATGCCCCCATCGAATATATCGCAGGCACCGCCGAATGGGCCGACGCTAATGGCCGCCCCGACGCCGATTGGCAGCGCTGGTGGCGCACCGATATGGGCGCAGATGACGTGACCTATTACCAATTCATGGGCAAAGATAACGTGCCCTTCCACACCCTGTCCTTCCCCGCAACGATCCTTGGCTCGGGCGAGCCGTGGAAGCTGGTCGATTATCTAAAATCGTTCAATTACCTAAACTATGATGGCGGCCAGTTTTCCACCAGCCAAGGGCGCGGAGTGTTT
>JAIXVS010000085.1 GCA_027482795.1 Rhodobacter sp. | reverse complement strand
CTGGATTTCTGCCTTTCTGGATGCCGCCCGCGCCGAGCGGGGTGCTGCGACCAACACCGCGCTGGCCTATGGGCGCGATTTGTTGGATTTCGCGGCATGGTCCGCGCGGCAAGGCTGCGCATTTGCCAGCGCGGGCCGCGAAGATATTCACGCCTATCTGATGTCGTGCGAGGCGGCGGGTCTTGGCCAAGCGACCCGCGAGCGCCGCCTGTCGGCGATTAAACAGATGTACCGCTTCGCCTTTGAAGAAGGCTGGCGCAGCGATAACCCTGCCCTACGGATCAAAGGGCCAGGCGCGCGGCAATCGCTGCCCAAAACCCTGTCGGAAACCGATGTGAATGCCATACTTGCCGCCAGCGCGGCATATGGGCGCGACGCGGCCAGCCGTCTGCGCAACCTGTGCCTTGTCGAACTGCTTTATGCCACGGGGATGCGGGTATCTGAACTGGTCACCCTGCCCGCCCATGCGCTGCGCGGCGATCCTGCGATGATATTGGTGCGTGGCAAGGGCGGAAAAGAACGGATGGTGCCCCTGTCACCGCCCGCGCGCGCGGCAGCGCAGGCGTGGCTGGCGCAGCGGGATAAGGCGGCTGATGCCGCGCGGGCCAAGGGCAAAGCCGCGCCAAAGTATTTGTTTCCCAGCAGCGCCGCCGAAGGCCATATCACACGGCAGTATTTCTATGCGCTTATCAAATCTATCGCCGCCCATGGCGGGGTTGACCCTGCCCTTGTCACCCCTCACACCCTGCGCCACGCCTTTGCCACGCATTTGCTGGCCCATGGCGCAGATTTGCGGGTTATTCAAACGCTGCTGGGCCATGCTGGGCTGGCGACGACGGAAATTTATACGCATGTCCTAGACCAAACGCTGAAGGATTTGGTTTTGAACCATCACCCGCTTGCCGCGCCAAAAGACAAAGGCCAAACATGAATCCCGCCTTTCTTGATCAATACTACCTTGTCATTCACCCTTGGCCCATTTGGGGCGGGCTGGCCTGTGTTGTGCTCATCTCGGCCTTTTTGTCGCTGGCGCAAACCGCCATCACCACTGTGCCGCGCGGCAAGCTAAAGGCACAGGCAGATCGCGGCGCACGCGGGGCTGTGTCGGCGCTGGGCCTGCAAGACGATGACGAGCGGATGATCGGCGCGGTGCTGCTGGGCCAATTGCTGCTGCATATCACGGCCACAGTGCTGGCGATGATCTGGCTGCTGCCTCATATTTTGGCCAGCCAAAGCGCCTTTTGGCCCTTTGCCCTGATTGCGGCAATGGCCTTGGGGCTGCTTATTCTGACCGAGGTTTTGCCAAAAACAATCGCCACCGCCAGCCCCGAGGCGATTGCCCTACGCCTCGCCCCTATCCTTGCGCCGATTGTCGCGGTTTTGGCGCCTGTGGTGGGGCTGCTGTCATCGGCGCTGCGCACGGCTTTGCGCCCGCTCGGCCTGAGGGCAAGCCCTGACACCAAAATGTTCGCCCTGCGCGAAGAAATCATGGGCGCCATCGCCCTTGGCCATTCGACAGGCGCGGTGGAAAAGGAGGACCGCGACCGCCTGCTCGGCGCGCTGGATTTGTCCGACCGCACGGTGGACGAGATTATGCGCCACCGCCGCCAGATTGAAATGATCAATGCCGATGATGCAGCAGACGAGATCATCGCGCAGGTGCTGGCATCTGCCCATTCGCGCCTGCCGATTTTCAAAGATGATGAGGAAAATATCCTTGGCATCATCCACGCCAAAGACCTTTTGCGCGAGGTAGACCGCCTGCGCCGCCAAAACGCGGGGGCCGATATTTCGGCCACGATTGCAGAACTGGACGTGGTGAAAGTGGCGATGAAACCCTATTTCATCCCCGACACCACCAGCCTTGACGACCAAATGCGCGCCTTTCTGGCCCGCAACGCGCATCTGGCGCTGGTGGTTGATGAATATGGCAGCCTGCAAGGGCTGATCACGCTGGAAGATATTCTGGAAGAAATCGTCGGCGAGATTAACGACGAATTCGACGCCAAGGCCCGCGATGCGGGGCTAAAGCAAACCGAAAACGGCGATTATATTGTGGACGGGGCGATGACGATCCGCGACATCAACCGCGCGATGGACTGGAACCTGCCCGATGACGAGGCGAACACGGTGGCAGGTCTGGTGATCCACGAGGCGCAGATGATTCCAACCGAGGGGCAGGCGTTTATCTTTCACGGGTTCAGGTTTCAGGTGGTGCAAAGAAGGGAGAATAGGGTGGTGAAGTTGTGGGTTAGGGGGGTGTAACCGCTAAAAAATCTCAATCACCGCCGCCAGCCCTGCGGTGCTGCTGACGCCTGTAAGGGTCAGCACCTCGCCTGCGCCAAAGTTTAGAACGATGTTTGCGCCGGTATCTGTGGCGTATTGGGCTATTATTTGGTCCGCGGTTTTGGCCGCCCCGCCCCAGATTGCATCGTCAAGGCGCAGGGTGTCACCGCCCGAGATCGAAAAATCGCTGATCTGGTCGTGGCCAAAGGCATCCGCAAACACAAACACATCCGCGCCAGCCCCTCCGCCCAGCACATCATTGCCCGCGCCGCCTGTCAGCGTGTCATCCCCCAGCCCGCCCGATAAGCGGTCATTGCCGCCCAAGCCCGATAGGGCATTATCGCCCTTATTGCCCGTCAGCGTATTGGCGCTGGCGTTGCCCGTGGCGTCCAAATCGGCCACGCCCAAAAGCCGCGCGTTGTGAATGCCGCTTTTCAGCGTGATGTCGGCAGATGTGAAAAACGTGCTGCCCCCCACCACGTCCAGCTTGGCATTTTCAGACGACATGTCCAGTTGCAGCGAAAACGCCTTACTGCCCACCTTGCCTGTGATGTCTTGGGTGGCATCGGCGGTCAGGCGCAGCGCGTACAGACCCGTACTTGCAGCAGAAGCGCTTTTGCCTTGTGCGGTAAAGGTCACGCTGGCGCGCCCTTCGCCTATGTCATAGAAATTATTGCCGTTTCTGTCGGTATAGGCGACGCCAGTTAAAAACACAGATGCACCGCGCAGGCCGAACAGTTCGGTCAGCATGGCCGAGTTATAGGTCGTACCCCCATTGCGGAATGCGCCCAATTCTTCGGCCAGACCCACCTCGCGGTAGGCGTCGGCCAATGTATTGGCACGGTGACCTTCACTCAGGAACAGGCCGCGATAATGGGTGTTGATTGTGCTGGCATTGATGGAAATCGACCCTGTCGTGCCCGCCCAAGCGATGTTTTCGCCCACCATCGCAAAGCCCGTGTAACCTGCCGCCTCGGCGCGGTCTGCGGGTTGGCTGCCGCTTTGCCCCGTATGGGAAAATCTATCGGTGGCAATCATCCATTTGGAATGGCCGATTGCCGCCTTTTCCAGCGCCGAACTGGGGGCAAGCACCTGTTTTGCATCAGTTGAAATCGTGCCAGCGGGCAGACCTGCGTTCAGGGCAATGCCAAAGCGCGCCGCCTCGGCCGCGGGGTCAAGACGGGCGCGATTGATCAGTTCCAGAAGGTAGACTTCAGCGGCGGAAAGGGCCATGGGCATTGCCTTTTTGATGACATCGTTACCTTAAGAAGACATTCGACTTTGGGGCCAGATTGATCGCAAACTGCAAATGTGAGTCGATACAGGTGCCATCTGCCCTACCTCTTAAACATACTGCCCAAAATCCCGCGCACCACGGCTTGGCCTGTGCGGGTGCCCAGCTGGCGGACAAAGCTTTTGGCCAAGGTCGTGGTTAGGCTATCGCTGCGCGATGATCCCCCGCTGCGCCGCGCGGGTTCGCGGTAGCCTTCCCCATCATAGCGGCGGGCGCGGGAGAATTCGCGCGCCTCTTCTTTGCTGCGCGCCGCATCTTGGGCTGCGCGGGCCTCGGCCTGCTCTGCCGCCTCGGCATCGCGCGCGGCGGCCTCGGCGCGGCTGCGCAGGCGTTCATAGGCGGATTCGCGGTCGACAGGCGCGGTGTATTTGGCCGCCATGGGCGACATCGCCATCACCCCTGCCCGCAGCATAGGGTCAATGGGGCCAAGCTGCGAATTGGGCGGGCGCACCATGGTGCGTTCGGCAATGCCTGGAATGCCCTTGGCTTCTAAGAAAGAGGTCACCGCCTCGCCCGTGCCGACATCGCGGATGGCGTCTGAAATATCAAAACGTGGATTGGGGCGGTAGGTTTCGGAAGCGGCCTTGAGGTCTTTTTGATCTTTGGCGGTAAAGGCGCGCAGGGCGTGCTGCACGCGGTTGCCAAGCTGGCCCAAGATCACATCGGGCACATCGGCGGGGTTTTGGGTGATGAAATAAATCCCCACGCCTTTGGAACGGATCAGGCGGGCGACCTGTTCCACCTTTTCCACCAGCGCGCGCGGCGCATCGTTGAACAGCAAATGCGCCTCGTCAAAGAAAAACACCAGCTTTGGCTTGTCAGGATCGCCCACTTCGGGCAGTTCTTCGAACAGTTCGGACAGCAGCCACAAAAGGAAAGTGGCATAGAGACGCGGCGAATTCATCAGCTTATCCGCCGCCAGAATATTGACCACGCCCTGCCCGTTTGCATCCACCCGCATCAGATCGGAAAGTTCCAGCGCAGGCTCGCCAAACATCTGCGCCGCGCCTTGGTTTTCCAGCACCAAAAGGCGGCGCTGAATGGCCCCGATGGATGTGCTGGCCACAAGGCCGTAGCGGGCCGAAATCTCGCCGTCATGCTGCGCGATAAAGGTCAGCAGCGCCTGAAGGTCTTTCAAATCCAAAAGGGGAAGGTCTTCTTCATCGGCCAACCGAAAGGCCACGTTTAAGACGCCCTCTTGCGGTTCGGTCAGTTCCAAAAGGCGCGACAGCAAGAGCGGGCCCATTTCGGCGACAGTTGCGCGAATGGGGTGGCCTGCGG
Organism: Rhodobacter sp.; assembly: GCA_027482795.1. Lineage (GTDB taxonomy): Bacteria > Pseudomonadota > Alphaproteobacteria > Rhodobacterales > Rhodobacteraceae > Cypionkella. The sequence continues at coordinate 6,961 of JAIXVS010000085.1, read as the reverse complement.
TGCCAAACATATCCCAAAACGTCACAGGATAGGGGCGGTAGGCGATGGTATGGCCGATTTGGGCGGCGCGTTTGGTAAAGGCTTCGTGCAGCTTGTGATTTTCACTGCCCGCCGCAGCAAGGCCCGACAAATCACCCTTCACATCGGCCATGAACACAGGAACACCTTCGGCGGAAAACCCTTCGGCCAGCACTTGCAGCGTGACCGTTTTACCCGTGCCCGTGGCCCCCGCAATCAGCCCATGGCGGTTGCCATATTTCAGCAGAAGGTTTTGCGGCGCGCTGTAGCCTTCACCGCCGCCGCCCACAAAGATCGTCTCGCCCATGAATCACCCTATTTTTCGTTTCAACCTATGATAGCGGAAAGCCGCGCGCAAACGAAACAGATTGTTAACCATTAGCTGGCATTGTGAAGACATCGCAGCGGCCCATTGGTTGGTGCGATTGTGACTTCCTCCCTGTCTGACTGGCCGCGCCTTTGGGTGCGGCCTTTTTTTCAAAAAATCATAGGGTTAACGGATGGGTTTTGCTGCGCAAGAATCTTGCGCGGGCGCATGAGAATGGCGTTGACGCAGGAAAATTTTGCGCCTAGGTTTGATGGCATAAGTCGGCCAGTCCGACAGGGAGATAAATAAAAGGGTCGGCTTGCCGGCCCTTTTTCAATTGATTTTGATCGGCGCAGATCCGCCTTGCAGGCACTTTTGTGTACGTGCCCCACTGACAATGTTCATGCCCCATGCTATGGCCCGCGCCACGGGCGCACGCCTGACGCATTACACAGGAAAAGATATGACCACTTTTTTAAAAACCACCGCTTTGGCCTTTGCGCTTGCGCTGATTGCTGGGGCAAGCTTGGCCCAAGATGCAGCCCCTGCAAAAGCGGCGCCAACCCTTGAAACCGCCAAGGTGGGCGAGGTTTATTTGGCCGAAAAATCAGACCCTTGGGAGCTGCGCTGCACCAAGATTGAAACGGGCCAAGGCCCATGCCAAATTTTCCAATTGCTGCTAGACGAGCAGGGCGGCGCTGTGGCCGAGTTTAATATGTTTGTCATTCCCGAAGGCAAAGAGGCCGTCGCGGGTGCCGTGATCGTGGTGCCGTTGGAAACCCTTCTCGAGGCGGGTTTGCTGATTCAGATCGATGATGCCCCTGCAAAGGGCTATTCCTTTGCCTATTGCACAGGATATGGCTGTATCGCGCGTGTCGGTTTCACGACCGAGGAGCTGGACGCGATGAAGGCAGGTTCTGCGGCAACCCTAACCATCGTGCCTGCAAAGGCCAAAGATGTGAAAGTGAACCTTACACTGTCCTTGGCCAATTTTTCCGACATGTTCGACAAGACCAAACCAGCGCAATAAATTTGAGTTTTGCGCCGCAAACCCCGCCCTACTGGGCGGGGTTTTTTTATTGCGCGGGTTTTTGTGTGCGGGTCATTTAATGTGGCATAGGCGCGCGGCCCAGAATGATGGCCGCGTTCATGCCGCCAAAGGCAAATGCGTTCGACAGGGCGACGCGCACAGGCGCATGGCGGGCAGTGTTTGGCACATAGTCCAAATCGCAATCAGCATCGGCAGCCCGATAGCCCACTGTTGGGGCAATGACCCCATCTTGCAGCGCCATAAGGCAGGCCAGCAGTTCCACCGCCCCTGCCCCGCCGATCAGATGGCCATGCATGGATTTGGTTGATGATATGGCCAATTTGCGGGCGTGATCCCCGAAAACAGTGCGAATGGCTGCGCTTTCCACGCGGTCATTGGCAGCGGTGCCTGTGCCATGGGCGTTGATGTAATCTACATCCGCAGCGGCAATATTGGCATCTTGCAGCGCAAGGGTCATCGCCATTTCTGCGCCCGTTTGCGATGGCATCACCAAATCGGCGGCATCCGATGTCATTGCACAGCCCAGCACCTCGGCCAAAATCACAGCGCCGCGCGCGCGCGCATGGTCCAGCGCCTCGAACACATAAACGGCTGCGCCTTCGCCCTGCACCATGCCGTTGCGGCTGGCGCAAAACGGGCGGCAACCATCGGGGGACATCACGCGCAGCGCCTCCCATGCCTTTAGCCCGCCAAAGGTCAGCATCGCCTCGGATCCGCCCGTAAGCATGACATCCGCCGCCCCACTGCGCAGCATGTGCAGCGCAAGCCCCATGGCATGGTTGGACGAGGCGCAGGCGGAAGATACCGCAAAACTGGGCCCGCGCAGGCCAAGCGCCATAGAAATATGGCTGGCGGCGGCTGATCCCATCAGGCGCGGTACGGTCAGGGGGGCTACGCGGTTTTTGCCATCTTCGTACACAGCGCGGTAGGCATCGTTGACGGTGGCCAGCCCGCCGCCCGCATTGCCCATAATCACGCCCGCGCGCAGGGCCAAATCTGCCGAAATCTCCAACCCCGACTGCGCCAGCGCTTGGCGCGCCGAGACAAGGGCGAATTGCGCAAACGGGTCTAGCATCGCCATATCGCGCGCAGAGAAATGCGCGGCAGGATCAAAACCTTTCACCTGCGCACCAATAGGCGAAGTCAGCCGATCGGCCTGCACAATATCCAGCGCGCCAATGGCGCAGCGCCCCTGCGCAAGTGCGGTGAAGGTCTGCGTAACATCATGCCCTAGCGGGTTTACCGTGCCCGCCCCCGTGATAACGATGCGCCTCATACAGTGGGTAGGGCCTCGATCGCTGCGGCAATGGCGGCAGGGGTCGACATATCAAACCCAACGTCGACAGCGGTTTTGGTATTGGCATTGAACGGGATGGTGATGCCAAACGCCTCTTCCAGCGCAAACACAATCTCAACCATCACCAAACTGTCCAAGGCCAGATCAGCCAATTTCGTGTGCGGTGCGATTTGCGAGATATCAACCATGGCCTGATGTGCGATGATTTCAATCACACGGTATACATCGCTGGTTGCAGTGGCAAACTGGGCGTCAAGCGCTGTCATTTGGTTCATGTGAATCATCCCCTAGTGTTTCTGGCGTGGTTTTGCGACCCTTTAATCACTATTTGGTGACAGTTCTGTGTCACCCGCAATCTTTGCGACCTTGGCCGCAAGGCGCGGCAGGCGGCGCAGCGCCTTTTGTATGTCGATATGCGTTTCCATTTTCACAGCCGGATAGCCCAGCATCACGCGGCCCGCAGGCACATTGGTAAACACTTTGGTCGCGCCACCGCAGATCACATCATCGCCGATGAAAATATTGTCATTGATGCCGCATTGCCCCGCCAGCACCACGCGGTTGCCGATACGGGCAGACCCCGCAATTCCAACCTGCCCGCAGATCATGCAATCTTCCCCGATTTGCACGTTATGGCCAATATGGACAAGGTTATCCAGCTTGGTGCCCCGCCCGATGGTGGTATCGCGAATCGTGCCGCGATCAATGGCGCAATTTGCGCCGATTTCCACATCATCGCCCAGTGTGACCGAACCCAGCGAATGAATGCGCGCCCATGCTTGGGGGCGGATCACCTCGCGCTGGCCCAAGGTTTCGCGAATTTCTTCGACGCCCGATTTTTCGGGGGTCACAAAAGAAAGCCCGTCCGACCCAATCACCGCGCCCATTTGCACCACGGCGCGGTGGCCGATACGCACGCGCGCGCCAATTCGCGCGCCTTGGGCGATCAGCGCGTCATCGCCAATCTGCGCGCCCTCGGCAATAGAGACATGGCTGGCAATGCGCGCGCGCGCGCCGATGATGGCCCCCGCCCCGATGGTAACAAACGGGCCAATCGCAGCCCCCGTGCCGATCTGCGCTGTAGGGTCAACCAGCGCCATCGGATGCAGGCCCGCCGCAATCTGCGGGCCTGCGTCCAGCATTTTGGATAGGCCCGCCATGGCAAGCCTGCCACGCGGCGCATAAATCGCCGCTTTCAGCCCCAGCGCCTGCCAATCGGCCCCTGGCCACAGCAGCGCCGCCACAGCCGCGCCCTTGGCAAGACCGCTGGCATATTTTGGATCCATCGCCAGTGCCAAATCCTGCGGGCCAGCGCTGTGCGGCTCGCTTGCGCGGATGATGCGCAGGCCAGTCTCGCCCATCGCCTCGGCCCCAAGGGCCGCCGCAATTTCAGCAATCGACAAAGAAACAGGGGCCGTCATGCGCAGGTTCTTTCAAAACGGGGGCCTGTATGCCCCCGCGATGGGTTTAGCCCGATTTGGCGGGCAATTCCAGACCAGCCTCGATCAGCGCGTCAAACAGCGCAGCATCACGCCCATAGACATCGGCGCGGTAGCGCACCTCGCCGCCCGCGTCGGGAAAGGCCGTGAAATACACCAGATGCACGGGGATTTTCTGGTCTAACTGGATATTGGTTTCGTTGCCCGTATCGCGCGCCGCCTGAAATACGCCCTTAGGATCATCGCTTTGCCGTGCCAGCAGCGCATAGGCCAAATCCAGCGGGTCGCCGACGCGAATACAGCCATGGGAATATGCCCGCACTTCGTTGTCGAACAGGTTTTTTGACGGGGTATCATGCAGGTAGATGTTGTTTTCATTGGGGAACATGAACTTTACAATCCCCAGCGCGTTTCCATCGGACGGGGGTTGGCGCAGGCCAAAGGGAAAGCTTTTTGCCGAATAGCTGGCAAAATTCACCGCGCCGCGCGGCACCACACGGCCATTGCCATCGATCACTTGCAGATGCGCAACCGCATTGGGGTTGGCCTGCAACAGGGGCAGATATTCCTTAACGATGATCGAACGCGGCACGCCCCAGCTGGGGTTAATCGCCATATATTCCATTTCATCAGAAAATTCGGGGCTGCGCTGATCGGGCACGTTTTTGCCGATCACCACGCGCGTGCGGAAGGTAACTGCACCGTCATCGATGATTTTGGCCGTAAAATCGGGCTGGTTAACCCAGATGTGACGGGTTCCAAGGGGCACATTGCCCATCCAGCGCAACCGCTCAAGCGCCACAATCACCGAAGCCAGTCGCGCACTGGGCGCGGCATTTAGCAGCGCAATCGTCGTCTCGCCCGCTGCGCCATCGGCATTTAGCCCCTGTTCGCGCTGAAATTTCTGCACGGCGCGCATCATGGTGCCGTCATAGCTGGACAGGGATGTTTGCGGCAAATATCCCAGTTCGATCAAACGGTTGCGCAGGGCAATGACAGCATCGCCGCCATCACCTTCGGCCAATGTGCGCGCTGGAATTGGCCCGCCCCACGCACCGCGCGCCATCCGCGCCTCTAGCGCGGCTTTTTCCGCCATCAGCTTGGTGTAGGCGGGGTTTTTAGGGGCAAGGGCTGCAAAATAGGCCGCAGGATCGCTGGAAATGGCCATGGCGGCCAACATCACGGCGGGGTTCGGGCGGGTAATCTCCCGCACGATGCCCTTGTCCACCTTAGACGGGGTCAGCGCGCCCGAGGATAAGTCACGCCCAAAGGCCAGAAACGCTGCGCTCAGCGCCACATCCAAACGGCCCAAATCGCCTTCGCTGCGGGCAGATGCGGCAGCCTCGCGCAAGGCGGCGGCGTTATAGCGGGCGACGGGCAGGCCATGGGCATGGGCGGTGTCCAGCGCGCCCATCAAGGCGGCAAGACGCGCGGCGCCGTCTGTTCCTGTCCACAAGGGGGCATAATCGCGCGCGGCGTAAAACGCAGACAGCGTTTCATTTTCTTGCACGGCTGCGGCGACCGATTTGCCAAAGGCTGGGCTAAAGGGCTGCGCCGCCAAGGGCAACGCCAGCGCGCCGAACACGGAAAACGCCACAATCAGCGGCAAGGCGGTACGGGAATATTTGAACTGCAAAGGAGACCCTCAAAAAATGTTTTCTTTTCAAAACTGTGCCGCACCCAAAGGTTTTGGGCAAGTCAAAGCTGCGTGACAGCGCGCAAAATTCGCAGATTTGGTGGTATTGGGATGAAAATACACCGCTTTTGGGGGCGGGCCAGGGCACCATAGGAAAATATCTTGCAGTTTATCCATCCCCACAGAAGGGCCGAAACATTCAGCAATTTTTCGCCGATGCCTGCTAAACTGACCTTTGCTACGCTATTGAGTGCTTTGTGCTTTGCCATAGTTATGCCATATCTTTGTGGCATCGTTAACATGGCGTAAATGCAGCGCACCCAAGATCGCGGCGACAAGCGGTCAAAGACCACGGGATACAGGTTAGAATGACTGATGAACACACAGCATCAAACGGCTCGCTGATCTCGCGGCGCAGGCTTTTGGGGATTTTTGCTGCAACGACAGTGGTTGCGGCCCCAACGATGTCAAACGCATTTGGGCTGTTGCGCGGGGCGGGCGATATCCGCCGTCTGCGCATGTATTCGGGCCGCACGGGCGAAAGCCTGGATGCGATCTATTGGATCGAAGGCGAATATATCCCGCAAGTGCTGAAAGAGATTAACTATTTCATGCGCGATTGGCGCAATGACAAAGCGGTCAAGATGGACCCGCATAATTTTGACATTATGGCAGCCGCCCACCGCCTGACCGATGCGGATGAGGCATATATGCTGCTGTCGGGCTATCGCAGCCCCGAAACCAACGCGATGCTGCGCGAAAATTCGCGTGGGGTCGCACGTAATTCGCTGCATATGCGCGGGCAGGCTGCCGATTTGCGGCTGCAATCGCGCAGTATGAAAGAACTTGCCAAAGCGGCCGAGGCATGTGGCGCGGGCGGGGTTGGCCGTTACAGCCGATCGAATTTTGTTCATATGGACTGCGGATCGGTGCGCCACTGGGGCGGCTAATTCTGCAACCATAGTGGGGGTTGCAAGGGGGCGTTTTCGCCCCCTATGTCTTGTGTCGCATCCCATTTCTACCCCTTACGTCTGTATCGATTTTCACGCAAACAGGCAGTCCGTGGTCGACACTTTCCAGCATTAGGGTAGGCTAGCGTGCTTTGTGCCGCGCATACTTAACCCAAGTCAGCGGCCCCCCGCCCAATCAAAACTTTCCCGGATACAGCGCGCGCGCGCCGTGCAGCACAGTCTCGTATGCTTCGGCGACCGAG
>JAIXVS010000311.1 GCA_027482795.1 Rhodobacter sp. | reverse complement strand
TGGCCCATTGGCAGCCCGATGTCATTGTGATTCTGGGCAGCGCGCTGCGCCCTGTTTTGATTGATATGGCCGCAGCCAAGGGCATACCTATGCTGTTGGTCCAAGCAGACATCCCGTACCTGTTGCGCGGGTCAGATCGCTGGTTTTTTGGCCTGACCAAGCGCAGTGTGTCGGCTTTTCACGCGATCATGACCGTTGATGAAACCGCCGCGCGCGAATATCGCAGGCTGGGGGCCAGCAATGTCGCGCGGTTGGGGCGGATGGAGGCGGGCAGTTTGGCCCTGCCCCATAACGAGCCTGAACGCGCGGCATTGGCCGCGCTGTTTGCCACGCGCCCCGTTTGGCTGGCGGTTGATGTGCCGCCCGAAGAAGAGGCGGCTGTGATTGCAGCCCACCGCGCGGCGCTGCGCCTTGCACACCGTTTGCTGCTGATTTTGGTGCCAAGCGAGCAATCCCGCGCGCCCGACTTGGCCGCGGCGATGGAGGCTGGCGAAGGTTGGATCGTGGCGCGCCGCGATTTGGACGAAGAGCCTGATACCGAAACTTCTGTCTACATCGCCGATTCAGGGCAGGAATATGGGCTGTGGTATCGGCTGGCCCCTGTTACCTTTATGGGCGGATCCCTTTTTGGGGTGGGGTCTGCCCGCTCGCCGCTGGAGCCTGCCGCACTCGGGTCGGCGATTTTGCATGGGCGCAAGACGGGGGCATTCGGCGCGGCTTACGGCCGGCTGGGCGCGGCGTTGGGCGCGGCCCCTGTTAGTACCGAGGGGGAGTTGGCCGAGTTTCTGACCGAACTGCTTGCCCCCGACCGCGTGGCGCGCATGGCCCATGCGGCATGGGGCGTGGTATCCGAAGGGGCCGAGGTGACCAACCGCATTGTCACCACCGTATTGCATTTGGCCGAAGGGAAACGCTGATGCGCGCGCCGAAGTTTTGGCAAAACCGTGGGCTATGGGCCCAAATCCTGCGCCCTTTGGGCGGGTTGACGGCTGTGTTGACGGCGCGGCGCGTGGCGCGTGGCGGGTTGCGGCTGGGTATACCTGTGATCTGCGTGGGCAATATCAATGCGGGCGGCACAGGCAAAACCCCCACCGTGATTGCGCTGGTCGAGGCGCTTGCCGCGCGGGGCGTAGCTGTTCATATCGTCTCGCGCGGCTATGGCGGGCGGCTGGCTGGGCCAGTTCTGGTTGACCCCGCCCGCCACAGCGCCGCCGATGTGGGCGACGAGCCGCTGCTGCTGTCGGCCTTTGCCCCCGTGATCGTGGCGCGTGATCGCGCGTCGGGGGGGCGGATGGCGCAAGAGTGCGGCGCACAGGTGATTGTGCTGGATGATGGGCTGCAAAACCCTAGCCTTATCAAAGACCTGTCGCTTGTTGTGGTCGATGCGCATTCAGGTTTTGGCAATGGGCTTTGCCTGCCCGCAGGCCCGCTGCGCGAACCCCTTGCAGCGGGGCTGGCGCGGGCGGATATGGTTTTATCCATTGGTGATGCCCCAGCGCAGCAGGGGTTTTCGGCGCGCTGGGCTGCCCAAATTGCGCCGCGCCCGCATATCACAGGCGCGCTGGAACCGCTGCCGATGGGCGTGGATTGGCAGGGCGCACGGGTGATTGCCTTTGCAGGCATCGGGCGGCCTGAAAAGTTTTTCGCCACATTGCGCGCCCTTGGTGCGACCCTTATTCGGGCCGAGGCGCTGGGCGATCATGCCGATTTGCCCGATGCATTGCTGACCCGCCTTTTGGCCGAGGCGCGGCAAACCGGGGCCGATTTGGTGACCACAGAAAAAGATGCCGTGCGCCTGCCACCGCGCTTTCGGGCCGAGGTGTTGACCCTGCCCGTGCGTCTGCGTCTGAACAATTCGGCCCCGCTGGACGCAGCCCTAGACCGCCTTTTACTCTAACGCGCGCGCTTCGCTTTCCAGCATAATCGGAATGCCTTCGCGGATGGGAAAAGCCAGCCCCGCACTGCGCGAGATAAGTTCTTGCGCGGCGGCATCATATGTTAGCGGTCCCTGCGTCAGCGGGCACACCAACGCCTCTAACATGCGCCGATCAAGCTGCGGGCCGCTGGCGGGGGATGCGTCATTCATTGGATGATTTCATCGTTTTTGCCGCCTGCGTGCAAGGCATATTCCATCAGCGCCATCATCGTCTCGCGCCGCGTTTGCAACGAGGGTGCTTCTAGCAAAGCTTGTTTATCTTCGGGGGAAAACGGCATCAGCATCGACAGGGAATTGATCAGTAATTCGGGTTCCGCATCTTTGATTCCCGACCAATCCCCGCCCAAACTATAGGCCGCAAAATACCGCTTAAGCAGGGCCAAAAAGCCTTCGCGGTCAAAGCCTGCATCATGCTCTTCTGGCCCCAAATCGCGCACGAAGGGCGACCAATCGACATGGGCGCGCCGATATGGGGTAAAGCCTTGCACCTCATCGGCAATGCGGAAACGTGACAGACCTGTCAGCGTGACCATATAGCGCCCGTCATCGGTTTCCGAAAATGACGTCACGCGCCCTGCACACCCAATGGCAGACAGCTTATTGCCGCCGCCCTTTGGCATCTCGCGCGGTTGCACCATGCCAATCAGCCGCGAGGGGGTTTTTAGGCAATCTTCCAGCATCGCCAAATAGCGCGGCTCGAACAAATGCAGCGGCAACCTTGCGCGCGGCAATAGCAGCGCGCCAGGTAGGGGGAAGATGGCGATCAGGTCTGGTAGCTCTATGGATTTGCTCATGGCGCAGGATCTAGCGCGCCAAATCCATCAGGCAAATATCATCGACGACAATCTGCGCCTTCCAGCCAAAACAATGGGGTCTTGGGGGGGCAAAGCCTCGAATATCTTGAACAATTGCGCGCGGGCCGCGCCATCGTTCCACTCGCGATCCAGCTTAAACAAGTCGAGCAGGGTGCTGATCGCCTCTTCAGATTTTCCAGCAGCATGCAGGGCCAAGGCAAGATCGATATAGGCCTGACGATTTGCAGGATCAGCGGCCAAAGCACGGCGCAAATCGTCTTCGGGGCCTGCGCTGGCGGCGGCGCGGGCCAGATCAATCTGCGCGCGCAGCGGGGCCATTTCCTTGGCCGCGGCAAGTGCTGCAGGGGCCGCATTCAGCAGCGCTTCGGCCTTGTCCAAATCCTGTGCCAGCAAATGCGCGCGGATCAGCCCCGCATAGGCCT
>JAIXVS010000369.1 GCA_027482795.1 Rhodobacter sp. | reverse complement strand
TAGGCGTCGATGTCAGACGCGATCAGATCGTCGGTTTTGTAAATCTGGCTCATCAGAAATACCCCTCTTGCTTTTTCTTCTCCATCGATGCGGCTTGGTCTTTGTCAATCGCGCGGCCTTGCCGTTCGGATGTGGTGGTCAGCAGCATTTCTTGGATAACTTCGGGCAGCGTTTTGGCGGTGCTTTCCACAGCGCCCGTCAACGGATAGCAGCCCAGTGTGCGGAAGCGGATCGATTTCATCACAGGCACTTCGCCTGGGTTCAGGGGGAAGCGGTCATCATCCACCATCAGCGTTAGGCCATCGCGCTCCACAGTGGGGCGCGGGGCGCTGAAATAAAGGGGCACAATTTCAATGCCTTCTAGGTGGATGTATTGCCAGATGTCCAATTCCGTCCAATTCGAAATGGGGAACACCCGCATCGATTCGCCCTTGGCTTTGCGGGCGTTATACAGGTGCCACAATTCGGGGCGCTGATTTTTCGGGTCCCAGCGGTGATTGGCGGTGCGGAAGGAAAAGACACGTTCCTTGGCGCGGGATTTTTCCTCATCACGGCGCGCGCCGCCAAAGGCAGCGTCAAAGCCATGCAGGTCTAGCGCCTGTTTCAGCCCTTCGGTTTTCCACATATCGGTGTGCAGCGGGCCGTGGTCAAAGGGGTTGATGCCGCGCGCCTTCGCCTCGGGGTTTTGGTAGACCAGCAGCTCCATACCCGCCTGTTCGGCGGCTTTTGACCGCAAGGCGTACATATCGCGGAATTTCCACGTGGTATCTACATGCAGCAGCGGGAAGGGCGGCGGCGCTGGGAAGAATGCCTTTTTCGCCAAATGCAGCATCACTGCGCTGTCTTTACCGATGGAATACAGCATGACGGGGCGTTCCGCCTCGGCCACAACTTCGCGCAAGATGTGGATCGATTCCGCCTCTAGGCGGCGCAGGTGGGTCAAAGATTGGGTCATGGGATGCTCATCTGTTTGATCTGCGTTGCATTTAGGGATGTTGGATGCAAATTTACCTCCCATATGGGGGGTATTTGTGCTATTTCCGCGATATGAGAGCAGATGATAGCGATATTTTACTGGCCCTTTACCGCAGCGCGCAGGATAGCGCCGCGTGGGCAGGATTTTTGCGCGCAGTGGCGAACCGTACGTGGGCGACTGCGGCCTATGTCGTGACTCAGCGCGAAGGCGAATCGCCGGAAAGCTTTGGCGCGGGCGCGGTTCCACTGGCCAGCGAAAGCTTGACGCAGATGCGCTACCTTCGGCCTTACTCGGGCGATGACATGGCCGCAGCGCAGCCCTTTCGCGCGATTCGTGTGCGCGTCGAAGGGGGCGGCGATGCTTGGGTAATTGTGGTGCGGCAGGGCGATGATTTTGCATCGGCAACCTCTGCCCTGCTTTCCAGCCTTGCGCCGCATCTCGCTTTGGCGGCAGCGCAATTTTGGCGGCAGGAAAGGGCGCTGGCGCACCAAGCCGCCGCGCAAGATATGGCAACACGGCTGGGGATTTCTTGGGTCTTGCTGGGGGCAAATGGCGCGATAATTGCAGCAAGTGATTCGGTGCCGCCCAGCCTTATGATTGGGGATAAACTGCGCCTGCCCACACCTGTGCAAAGACAGCTATCGCAGCGCATGTTATCTTATGTTGAAGGCCAAAACAGTGTGCCTTTGGCCCTGAACATCGCCGCAAGCCAAGCGCTTTTGGTGCCATTTGTGGGGCAGGGCGCAGCCGCCATTCTGTATGTGCTTACCGCAAAGCCCACCCCAGAACAGGCATGGCCCGTGCTGGCCGACATCTTCGCCCTTACCCCGAACGAAGCGCGATTTGCCGCTGAACTGGCGCAGGGAAAATCTATCGCGCAGGCGGGCACGGCGCTGGGGTTTACGTTGGAAACCGCGCGCCATTATTCAAAACAGCTTTACGCCAAACTGGGCGCGGCAGGGCAGGTCGAGGTGGTTCGCCGTATTGAAAACAGTGTCTACAAGCTGCTTTAGACAATATTTTCGCGCGCCAGAAACCCATGCACAATATCCAATACATTGCGCGCGACGCGCGGCATTGCCCCTTCGCGCCGTGTCAAAATACTAAACGGCGAAACGGCAATGCCAAGATCGGTTTTCAGGCGCACCAAGGCGCTTTCGCCATCCCCTGCAAACTGCGCAGTCACGGCTGAAGACAGCGGCGCGATGGCATTGCTTTGTTGCAGCAGTGCCAGCGTCAGCAAAAAGGAAGATGTGGTCAGCCGCTGGCTGGGCGGCGGATAGCCTAGTTGGGCAAAGCGCGCAAAAACAGCATCGGCCAGCGGAATCCCTCGGCTGGGCAGCACCCAATCAAACGCCGTCAAATCTTGCATCGTTAAATCGGCTTTCTGCGCCAAAGGGTGCGATCTGCGCACAACCAATTCTACAGGCTCGCCCGCCACCTCTTGGGCCATCACGGCGCTGGCATTGGCCCCTGCGGGGATACGGGCAATGATGAAATCCAGTTTGCCATTCAAAAGCTGGCTGAACAAAACATCCGAAGGCGAAACGGCAACGTCGATTTGAATATTCGGATAGGCAAAACGCGCCTCGCGCACGGCAGGCAAAACAATGTCCAGCGCGGGGGCGGTTACCGCGCCAATCGACACTTGGCCAACGCTGCCTTTGCCAAAGGCGTCTACCTCGTGCGCCGTGTCGCGCAGCTCTAGCAAGATGCGCGCCGCGCGCGCGGCCAAGGCGCGGCCAACCTCGGTCAGTTCCACCCCGCGACCTGACCGCATATGCACGGCATAGCCGCAAATCTTTTCCACCTCGGCCAGCAGGCGCGATGCGGCGGGCTGCGTTATACCCAGCGCGTGCGCCGCCTGCCCAATATGCGCCGTATCGGCAAAAGCTGCCATCATACGCAGATGCGACAGTTTCAGCCCCCGCGTTAGAAGTGAGTTGTTCAGGTTTGGATTAATCATATCAAATTCGATATAAATTCATGCTGTAACATGATTTGACGGATATACATACCAATGGCAAGACTCCGCGCACCTTGGGGCTTTGGCCCGCAGGTTAATTGTCAGTCGCTTTGCGACAATGGGAGGAACCATGACACTATCCAGACGCGCGCTTTTGGCGCTGGGCGTCGCTGCATCCATGATCGGCGCACCCGCAGTTTCCTTTGCCCAAGACAAGGGCACCGTTGGTATTTCGATGCCAACAAAATCGTCGTCCCGCTGGATTTCGGACGGTGAATCGATGGTGAAGCAATTCACCGAAGCAGGCTATGCCACCGATCTGCAATATGCAGAAGATGACATTCCAAACCAACTTGCCCAGATCGAAAACATGATCACCAAGGGCGTGAAGGTTTTGGTGATTGCAGCTATCGACGGCACCACGCTGTCGAATGCTTTGGACAATGCCGCCGCTGCTGGCATCAAGGTGATCGCAT
>JAIXVS010000148.1 GCA_027482795.1 Rhodobacter sp. | reverse complement strand
CCTGTTTACATCGCCGCCAATGCGGGCATTACAGGGCTGACGCGCACTTTGGCGCGGGAATTTGGCGCGGACCGCATTCGTGTGAACGCACTCGCCCCAGGGTGGGTGCTAACACAAAAGCAAAAAGATCTGTGGGTTACCCCCGAAGGGCTGGCCGCGCATTTGGCGCAGCAATGTCTGCCCGATGCGCTAGAGCCGCAAGATATCGTCGGCGGCTGTTTGTTTTTGGCAAGCAAAGCATCCCGCGCCATGACAGGGCAAGTTTTGGTGATTGATGGCGGCGTGGTGCATAGCGGATGAAACCCATTTGGATCGCAATTGACTGGGGTACAACCAACCTGCGCGGTTGGACGATGGGCGATGCTGGCATTATGGCCGAAGCCAGTTCTGACAAAGGCATGGCCAGCCTGAAACCTGCCGAGTTTGAGGCTGCGCTGCTGGATTTGATCGGCCCTTGGCTGGCAGGCCATACGGGCGCGCCAATTCCCGTTTACGCCTGCGGGATGGTAGGCGCGCGGCAAGGCTGGGTTGAGGCCCCCTACCGCGCCGTGCCCTGCGCGCCTGTTCATGGCGGCGAATTGATGGCCGTTCCCGTGCAAGACCCGCGCATTACGGTGCAGATCACGCCGGGCCTGTCACAAGCGAAGCCCGCCGATGTGATGCGGGGCGAGGAGACGCAAATTGCGGGCGCGTTGGCGCTATATCCGCAGTTTGACGGGGCCATGTGCCTGCCGGGAACGCACAGCAAATGGGCGCAGGTTTCTGCGGGCGAAGTTGTATCTTTTCAAACCTTTATGACGGGCGAGATGTTTGCCCTCTTGTCCACCCAATCGGTTCTGCGCCTTGGCATGGGCGGGGATGGTTGGGACGATACCGCCTTTGATACGGGCGTGGCCGAAGGCATGGCGCGGCCAGAACGTCTGGCCGCCAGCCTTTTTCGCCTGCGCGCCGAAGGGTTGCTTGCGGGCCTAACCGCAGATGCCGCCCGCGCGCGCCTGTCTGGCCTGCTGATTGGGGCCGAATTGGCGGCGGCCCGCGCCTATTGGCTGGGCATGGACGTTGCGCTGATCGGGTCGTCCAAAACCACGCCGCTGTATGCGCGCGCGCTGGCGGCTCAAGGTGTACCCGCGCGCGCGCTGTCTGTGACCGATTGCACCCTTGCGGGGCTAACCCGCGCCGCTAGCCATTTGGCAAAGGATAAATCATGACCCGCAACCTGATTGCCATTTTGCGTGGGATAACCCCGCCCGAAGCGCTGCCAATTGCCGAAGCGCTGATTGAGGCTGGGATCACCACCATTGAAGTGCCGCTAAACTCGCCGCAGCCGATGCAATCCATCGGCGCGATGGTGCGCGAATTTGGGCCGCGCGCAACCATCGGCGCGGGCACCGTGCTTACAGGCGCGCAGGTGCAGGAATTGGCCGATGTGGGCGGGCAGATTGTGGTGTCCCCAAATGTCGATGCCGAGGTTATCGCCAAAACCCGTTCGCTGGGCCTGCAAAGCTGGCCGGGTATCATGACCCCGACCGAGGCCTTTGCGGCCCTAAAGGCAGGGGCAACGGGGCTGAAACTGTTTCCAGGCTCGCTTCTTGGCCCCGATGGGCTGAAAGCCATTCGCGCCGTTCTGCCAATTGGCACGCAGGTTTATGCCGTGGGCGGCGCGGGGCCTGATAACTTTGCCGCATGGCGCAGCGCGGGGGCCAATGGGTTTGGCATTGGCACGGCGCTGTATGTGCAGGGATTATCCGCTGCCGAAGTTGCCACCCGCGCCCGCGTGATTGTGGCGGCCTATGATAAGGCAATGGCATGATTTTCGATTCCCGCACCTGCGAGTTGGGCGAGGGCCCGCTGTGGCACCCCAAGCGGGGGCAGCTGTTTTGGTTTGATATTCTGAACAAAAAGCTTCTGACGCAGGCGGATGGGGCCGCGCAGGAATGGCAGTTTGATGAAATGTGTTCGGCGGCAGGCTGGGTCAGCGAAACCGATTTGCTGATCGCCAGCGAAACGCAGCTGTTCCTGTTCAATCTGGATACCGCCGCCCAGCGCCATGTTGCGCCGCTGGATGCGGATAATAGCGTCACCCGTTCCAACGATGGCCGCGCAGACCCAATGGGCGGGTTTTGGATTGGCACGATGGGCAAGCGCGCCGAGAAAGACGCAGGCGCGATCTACCGCTATTATCGCGGCGAGGTTCGCAAACTTTATGGCGACATCACCATTTCTAACGCCATTTGCTTTGCCCCAAATGGCAAGACTGCCTATTTCACCGATACCGTGACCGCCAAAGTCATGCGGGTGGCGCTGGACGCGAACGGATGGCCAGAAGCCACCCCGCAAGTTTATTTGGATTTGCACACCAATCCTGACGGCGCGGTTATTGATAGCGCAGGCAATATGTGGCTGGCCGAATGGGGATCATCGCGCGTGGGCTGTTACGACCCATCGGGTGCGTTGATTGGGCAGGCGGATTTCGACGCGCCCAATACCTCTTGCCCTGAGTTCGGCGGGCCTGATCTGACCACGCTGTACTGTACCACGGCGCAACAAGACATGGACGCGGCCGCCCGCGCAGCCCATCCCAAATCAGGTATGGTCTTTGCCGCACTTGGTGCAGGCAAAGGCCAAGCCGAACATCAGGTGATCTTATGAAACGCACGTTAGGTGTCTGCTATTACCCCGAACATTGGGAAGAATCGCAATGGGCCATT
>JAIXVS010000050.1 GCA_027482795.1 Rhodobacter sp. | reverse complement strand
CAGGTCTAATATGGTTTTAACGGCGGCATAAACAATCGGATTCTGCACGCCTTGTGCGCGCATCCGTGAAAAGCGCAGCCAAGCTGCACAAGATGTGGGAAATGACGATGATTTCTAAATTTGCGCGTTCCAAATTCGCGGCTGTTGCCTTTACTGCCATGGTCATGCCGTCGCTGGCGCTGGCCCAAGCGCTGGAGAGGGTGGGCGTTCCTGTGCCCGCAGGTACGGGCCATCAGCCTGCTGCAACCGAACTTGCGCGCGATTTGCAATGGCTTGATCACATGATCAACATCATCATCTTTGCCATTGTTGCGTTTGTGACCCTGCTGCTGATTGTCGTGGCTGTGCGCTTTAACAGCCGCAAAAACCCAACACCTGCGCGGTTCACCCATAACACCCCAATTGAAATTGCATGGACGCTGATCCCCGTGCTGATTTTGGTTTTCATCGGCTCGTTCAGCCTGCCTGCGCTGTGGAAAAGCCAAGTGATGCCAACCGCCGATATCACCATCAAGGTGACAGGGCAGCAGTGGTTCTGGTCTTATGAATATGTCGGCGAAGATGTGGCCTTTGACAGCTTTTTGCTTGAAAAAGATCAACTTGAAGCGGCTGGCTATCAGCCCAGCGATTACCTGCTGGCAACCGACACGGCTGTTGTGATCCCTGTGGGCAAGACGATTGTGATGCAAGTGACTGGCGCGGATGTGATCCACGCATGGGCGCTGCCCGCCTTTGGTGTGATGCAATCTGGCGTGCCCGGCCGTTTGGGGCAACTGTGGTTCTCTGCCGAAAAAGAGGGCGTTTATTTTGGCCAATGCACCACGCTGTGCGGCAAACTGCACGCCTATATGCCGATTACGGTAAAGGTTGTCAGCCAAGAGAAATACGATGCATGGCTGGCGCAGGCCAAGTCGGGCGATGTTACCTTGGCGATGAACTGATCCACGCTTTTCCCGCTGGCCCATCATGGGCCAGCGTCTTTTGTAAAGAGAGTGCAGCATGACCGACCTGCGGTCGATTGATATTCCAACGCCAGCCGAACCCAGCTTTGGCGATTTCGTGCAGCTTTTAAAGCCTCGCGTGATGTCGCTGGTGGTGTTCACGGCGTTGGTTGGCCTGCTGGTGGCACCTGTGCAATTGCACCCCGTGGAAGCCTTCGCTGCCATTTTGTTTATTGCGCTTGGGGCAGGGGCCTCTGGCGCGCTGAACATGTGGTGGGACGCGGATATTGACGCGAAAATGCGCCGCACGATGAACCGCCCCGTCCCATCGGGCCGCATTCAGGGCGGCGAGGCGCTGGGCCTTGGCGCGGCGCTTTCTGGCATTTCGGTGGTGATGCTGTGGCTGGCGACCAATGCTGTGGCCGCAGCCTTGCTGGCCTTTACGATTTTCTTTTATGCCGTGGTCTATACGATGTGGCTTAAACGCCTGACGCCGCAGAATATCGTCATCGGCGGCGCGGCGGGGGCTTTTCCGCCCATGGTGGGCTGGGTTGCAGCCACGGGCAGCGTTTCGGTTGAGGCATGCCTGATGTTCATGCTGATTTTCATGTGGACGCCGCCGCATTTCTGGGCGCTGGCGCTGTTCATGAAGGAAGATTACCATACCGCAGGCGTGCCGATGCTGACGGTGACGCACGGGCGCAAATCGACGCGGCTGCATATTTTGGTCTATACCGTTATGCTGGTGCCTTTTGCGCTGTGGCTGGGCTTTACCTCGATTGGGGGGCCAATTTATTTGGCCGTCGCCGTGCTGCTGAACGCGGAATTTCTGCGCGGCGCATACCGCATTTGGCGGCGCGAAGAAGCGGTTGCCGAGGCCGACAAGTACAAGGTCGAAAAAGCATTCTTCCGCTTTTCCCTGATTTACCTTTTCGCCCATTTTGCGGCCCTTTTGGCCGATGCGGCCTTGCGCGCGGGCGGCGTTTCCTTTGGCCTATGGTGGTAGATGATGGGCCTGCATGTAGAACATGAAATCCACCACCGCCGCTTTGGCCGTAACCTTGGGGTTGGGCTGCTTCTGGTGGGGTTTGTGATTTTGGTCATGGCGCTGACCGTTGTCAAAGTGACGCGCGGCATGGCGCCTCATGCAATGGATGCGCCGGGCGGATTAGGGTCGACCCAGCCGATTGAGGCCGATCCAAATGCGAAGGTGACCCCATGAACGAGACACGCAACACCCCCAAAAAGACCGCTGCCGTTTTGGCATTGGTGGCAGCACTGATGCTATCGCTCAGCTTTGCCGCTGTGCCATTTTACGATTGGTTCTGCCGCGTGACGGGATACGGCGGCACAACGGGTGTGGCCGAAGTGGCCCCAGATGTGATTTTGGACGAAACGATCAAAATACGCTTTGACGCCTCGCGTGAGGCAGGGATGCCTTGGGAATTTAAGACCCAACAGGTTGAGATGACCCTGCGCATCGGCGAAAATGGTCTTGCCTTTTACGAGGCTTACAACCCCACCGACAAACCCGTTGCAGGCACCGCCAGCTATAACGTGATGCCAGATCAGGCGGGCCTGTATTTCATCAAAATCCAGTGTTTCTGCTTTACCGAGCAAATCTTGCAACCGGGCGAGCGGATTGTGATGCCCGTGTCTTTCTTTGTGGATCCCGCCATTAAAGATCACGAAGAGGCAAGCCAGATCAAAGAAATCACGCTATCCTACACGTTCCACCAAACCCCGCTAACGGACGAGCAGGCGGCGCTTTATGCCCCCGCTGCACCCGCGCCCACAAAAACCCTAAACTAAGACCAAAGGGAGACGACCATGGCCAACGCCAAGAACCACGATTACCACATTCTGCCCCCCTCGATCTGGCCCTTCTTTGGCGCGGTTTCGGCCTTTGTCATGTTGTTTGGCGCAGTGCTGTGGATGCATGACAACGGGCCTTGGATGGGGCTGATCGGCTTTGCTGGCGTTTTGTACACCATGTATGCGTGGTGGTCTGAAGTTGTGGCCGAATCGCGCGTGGGCGATCATACGCCAGTGGTGCGCATTGGCCTGCGCTATGGCGTGATCATGTTCATCATGTCCGAAGTGATGTTCTTTGCGGCGTGGTTCTGGTCATTCTTCAAGCACGCCATGTATCCGATGGAAACCTATGCGGGCACGTCCTATGTCAAACCCGAGATTATCCCCGTGGACGCATGGCATTTGCCGCTGATGAACACGTTGATTTTGCTGTT
>JAIXVS010000310.1 GCA_027482795.1 Rhodobacter sp. | reverse complement strand
TGGCGCTTCGGCATCGCGCGAGATGATCAAGACCTGTTCTGGCGTGCCAATCTTGCCCGCGACGATGGCCTGCTTTAGGGCAATGAAATGCGGATCAAAGCGGCGGTTAAAGCCCATTTGCACATAGGCCTCGCGCCCCTTTAGCGCGGCAAGGCAGGCGCGGGCGCGGCCAATGTCGTGATCAATGGGCTTTTCACAAAAGATATGCGCCCGCGTTTGGGCTGCCCGCTGCAGGTAATCTGCATGGGTGCGTGGGGGGGTTGCGATGATATAGGCGGCGATGTCAGAATCGCCAAAAGCGGTGTGAGTATCCACCACCCGCGCGCCTGTGGCCGCCGCCAGCGCGCCTGCGCGTTCGGCGGATGGATCGACGATATAGGCCAGTTCCATCCGCGGGTCGGCAGATAGGTTCATGGCATGGGTGCTGGCCATTTCGCCTGCACCAAACAGGCAAACGCGAAACTTTGTCATAGGGTGTCTCCTGCTGCGTTGCGGTCGGCGTAAATGGTGGCATCGGGGCAACTGGCCCAAACGGTGGCGGGCCAGCGTGGATCATAGGCTGTGGCCGGTGCCAGATGCTGAAAGGCTGTGCGCTTATCCGCTCCCCAGACCAGCATGGCCGATGCGCGCGCTTGGGCTATGGTGGCGATGCCCACGCTTACGCCGTGGGTTGGCACCTGATCGATGCTGGCGAAATCGGGGAAGGTTGCCAGATTGTCGCGGCGCGTCTGCGGTGCCAGCGGCACAATGCGCGTGCGGCTGTCAACGCCCGCGCCTTGGGGGTTAAACGCGACATGGCCATCGCCTGCCCCGCTGGCAAGCAAAAACAGGTCAATCCCGCCTGCCGCCGCAATCCGCCCGTCATAGGCGGCGGGATTGGCAGGATCGGGAAACCACAGATTGACATCGGGGATGCGGTGACTGGGGGCAAGGCCAGCGTTCAAAACGGCCAAAATTTCCTCCCGCGCAAAGCGGCGGCAGGAATAATGGGCATCATTTGGGACATGATCCATCGTAGGGGAAAGATAGTCATCCATCATCACGATGATCAGGCGCGATAAGTCCAGCGCCTGCGCGCGGGCAAGGCGGGCCAGTGCGGCATAGACGGGGCGCGGGCTGCGACCGCCAGGGCAGCCCAATAAAAACAGGCCGGACCGCGCTGTCAAAGGAGAGGCCATACGGGCGGCGATATCCTGCGCCACGGCAGTTCCAATTTCGTTAGGCGTGTCAAAGATCAGAACGCGGCGGCTCATTGCAGGGCAGCCATGACGTAGCCAAGGTTGCGGCGGGCCAAAGCCTCGGGTGTTTCGGCGGCATTTGCAGGGGGATCCTGTTCAACAATCACCGCGCCTTGATACCCACGGCTGACCAAAAGGCCCAGCACTGCCCTGATGTCGACCGCGCCCTCAGGCAGGGCGCACATCACGCCCTGATCGAACGAAGCATTGACCCCAACCGCACCTGCCAGCACACGGGCGCGCACCACGGGATCGACATTTTTCAGATGTACATAGCCGATCCTGTCCCAGACTTTGGCCATATAGGCCAGCACGTCCTGATCCCAAAAGGCATGGTGCCCCGTATCAAAGCACAGGCTGACGTCCGTTTCGGCCAGCAGCCTGTCGATCTGAGCTTCGCGCTCGATGCAGGTGCCCACGTGCGGGTGGATGTGCAGCGCAATGCCGTAAGTCTCGCGCATCATGATATGAGCCTCTTGGATTACGGACATGGCGGTTTTCCAGCCCGCCGCATCCACCAAGCCTTGGGCCGCAACAGGATAAAACTCGCTTTCATCCATCAAGATCAGATCACGCGCGCCAAGGGCGGGCAGCAGGCGGCCAAAGCGGTGAAGGGCAGCAGTTAGGACGGGCGTCCTGGCTGGATCAGCCAGCGTGTGAACATGGGACGCGCCCGCAAGGGTTAGGCCGCGCGCCGCAAGCGCATCGGCGATCCAAACCGGATCTTGCCCCAGAAAGCCAAGCGGGCCAAGTTCGGTCACGCCATACCCCGCGCGGGCAACAGCATCTAAATAGCCTTCGGCTGTGATTGTGTTTCCGTCTGGATAAAAGACACCCCACGAACAAGGCGCGTTTCCAATTTTCAATCCGCGCACTCCCCCATCGCTGCCAACTGATCTATGCCAAATATGGCTAGCATGCGCTGAAAGCGGTGCAATTGTGCCGAAAGTCACGTTGCTTTTGCAGCCCAGCTTGGGCCAGAATAACAGCGGGGGGATGATGGGAAAGCGCGAAAATCAATCCGAACTGGATTTCGCGGTACAGGCAATAGACCATCTGGGAACAAGCCGCTTTTATGATTCCTTGCTGGATCTTCTGGGCACTGCCGCACCGCACGATCTGGCCGCACTTGTGCGCTATTCTCGCGCGGCCCCGCCAGACCTGATTATCCCAAGGATCGAACCCACTGTCGCAATTATGGCCTATTACAGCCATTACTACGCCTTTGACCCGTTTTATGCGCTGTGGAAAAACGGCGGCGAAACCGGGGTTTACCGCCTGCGCGCGGTCGAGACGGGGATAGGGCGTTCGGCCTATGCGCGCGAGTTTTTGACGCAAATGCATATCCACGACGAGATCGCGGTATTCTTACCGCCGATTGGGGATGCCTCGCCGACACTGATCCTTGATCGGGCGAAGGGCAATTTCCTTGCCGCCGAAGTGGCACGTATTCGGCGGCTGTTTCCGCTGCTGGCGGCCCTGCATCGGCGCCACCTTGTCGCCATTGCCACAACGGGAATCGATCTTGGAAATTCGCCCATTGGGCCAGAGCGGCCCCTGCGCTTTGTTGACCAGCACGGGCGGCAAATTTTTGCAACCACCGCGTGGGCCGAGCAAGCCATGGATGCCGAAATTGCCCATGCCATACAAATCGTCACGGCGCGCGGGCCCTGCACCGTGCATCTGAAGGGGCAGCTGGCGCTGCGCCGCACCCAGTTGCCGCCAGACTTTGGCCCTGCCCCCAGCGGCTATTGCGACGAAATCTCGCCCGACAGGCAGGCGGGGGCTGCCGCACCAACGACAGACGATCTGCCTGCCCGGATCGCGGGCCCGCTCAGCGAGCGCGAACGCACGGTTGTTTTGCTGACGCTGCAAGGCCATCCTGTGATCGAGATCGCCCGCCGCATGGGCCTGTCGCGCGGCACGGTAAAGAACTATCGCCTTACGATTTATCGCAAATTAGACATCACCACCGAGCGCGAGTTGTTTTTGGAATTCATGGCCGCCCAGCGCGGCGAATGACGCCGCCAGCCCAGTTCAGAGCATGACCAAAAGCACTATTTGCGAAAATGCCATCCCGCCGCATGATGAACACCAACACGGGAACAGGCACAGCGATTGGGGAGGTTTTGATGAGCAAGATAGTGCGGGTTGGTGTGATCGGCCTAGGATCGGTGTCTGAAAAATATGTCCCGAATGTGCGCAGATTGGCGCTGGAAGGGACGAGTTGCGAAATTGTGATCGCTTGCGATCTACGCCCTGGCAAGGCCGAACGGGCCCGCGAATGGGGCATTCCAGCCTTTACAACCGATTACAATGACGTGCTGGCGCGGCCTGATGTCGATGTTGTGCTTATTCTCACCTCGATGCAAAGCCACGGGCAATTGACGCGCGATGCGCTGAACGCGGGCAAGCATGTGCTGGTCGAAAAGCCCATGTCGATGGATTTGGCCGAAGCGGCCGAACTTGTGGCGCTGGCAAAACAGTCCAAGGGGCATCTGGTTTGCGCCCCGCATGTGACTTTGTCGCACACCTATCAAGATATGTGGCGACACATCCATCAGGGCGACATCGGCAGACCGCTGACGGCGCGCGGCTTTTATGGCTGGTCGGGGCCAGATTGGGACCCGTTCTTTTACGAGCCGGGCGGCGGGCCGATGTATGACCTTGGCGTGTATAACGTCACCACGCTGACTGGGTTATTGGGCCCATGCAAGCGGGTGATGGCGATGACGGGCATCGCTATTCCAGAACGGATTGTGAATAACAAAAAGATGACCGTGCAGACGGACGACAATTTTCAGTTGTTGATGGATTTTGGCAACCAATGCTTTGCTGTGGTTACAACGGGGTTCACCATTCAGCAATATGACGTGCCGGGCATCGAGATTTACGGCACCGAAGGGTCTATCACCATGAAGGCCGAGGATTGGGATCCGCGCGGCTATCGGCTGTGGCGCAACAAGGATGGGTTCTGGCAAGATCACGATCAGCGCAGCCGCTGGCCTTGGACGGACGGGGTGCGCGATCTTATTCAGGCGATATCCGATGGCCGCGATCCTGTCAACGCGCCCGAGCACGCCTATCATGTGCTTGAGATCATGGTGAAATCTATGGAAAGCGGGCGGACGGGGCAGGCTTTGCCCATCATCAGCAGCTTTACGCCGCCACGGTTTGATCAGACCAATGATCGTATCGCCCCCCATCTTGACCACGCGCCGGAGTGAACTCATGGCTTACAAATCCTCACCCCGCCCCGTCTTCGATGGCCCCACCCCTATCCCTTATTCAAACGTAACGCGGCACCTGTGGGGCGATGATGCGGCGGGGCGGATCGACGATTGGATTTATGTCTCGACCGATAAAATCCATCAATTGGTGTTCGGGATGCCCCCCGGGCAGGGGTTTCGCCATTCTGAAAGCTTTCGTACGGTTTTTGGCGCCGACGAGGTGCTGACTGTACTGATGGGCACAATGGTCATCGCCAATCCCGAAACGGGCGAAGTTCATGTGGTTAAAACAGGGGAATCGGCCTTTTTTCAAAAGGACACGTGGCATCATGCGTTTGCTTGGGGCGATCAGGAATGCAGGGTGCTGGAATTTTTCGCTCCGCCGCCTTCAACGGGGTCTTCGGGGAAATACGCAGCCACCCGCCCCTATGTGGCCGATTTCAAATACGAGCGCAGCGCATTGATCGGCCAGTGGCCTGCCGCCCGCCAAGCCGCCGAGGCGCAGGCAAAGATCACGATCATCCGCGAGCAAGATTGGCTGTGGTCGATGGATGGCGGCGACCCGCGCGTGATGACAGGCATCACTGCTTCAACCGATCAACTGACGGCGGGAACCTGCCGCATTTCGGCAGGTGGGCGCAGTGATGTGCGGGTTCATGGCGGGGCGATGGGCGTTTATGTGACCAAAGGTCGGGTCAATATCCTGATCGAAGATGCACAAACATCCCCCGTTTGGTTTGAATTGCACCCGCAAGATGGGTTCTACATACCACCCGATGTGCGCTACCGCGTCTTTAACATGGGGGGCGAGATGGCCGAATACCTGTTTGGCGTGGCACCGCATTATCATACGGCGGGGGCATGACCAGAATCCCGGCCCCTATCAAGGATCTGTCAGCGCAACCAAGCGTGGGGCGCGGTGATGGCCAATTTGCTTTGGGTATCGATGTGGGCGGCACAAAGGTATCGGGCGGGATAGTCGATCTTCAAACGGGCAGCATTCATGCCAGACGCCAAGTGCCGACCGATTTCGAACGCGGCGGGGCGGCAATATTGGCCGATACACTGGCCTTGGCGCAGGTGTTAAAGGCCGATGCACAGCGTTTGGGGCTGGCGGTTCAGGCGCTGGGCGTTGGCGTGGCCGAACTGGTGGACGGTCAGGGCAGCGTGTTTTCTGATCACCGCATCCGCTGGACAGGGCTGGATGCGGCGGGGACGCTTTCATCGGTTCTGCCCACGGTCATATCGTCAGACGTGCGCGCGGCGGCCTTGGCCGAGGCGCGGCTGGGCGCGGGGCGCGGGGCGCGGGATTTCTATTTTGTCACCATTGGCACGGGCGTGGCCGGCGTTTTGGTGCAAGGCGGGGTGCCCTATGCGGGATCGCGCGGCGCGGCGCTGGTGATTGCCAATTCGATGGAACGCCATTCGTGCACCGTTTGCGGACATGAACACCGCCAGATGATCGAAGATGTGGCTTCGGGGCCGGCACTCGCGGCGGCATTTGGCGTGACAACCGCGCAAGAGGTTCTGGCCGCCGCCCTTGCGGGGGACGGGCGGGCGCTGGCGGTGATTGAACATGCAACGACCCAGTTGGGACGCGTATTGGCTCTTTTGGCCGACAGTCTGGATCCCTCCATCATGGTGATCGGTGGCGGGCTGGGCTGTGCAGCGGGGCCCTATTTCGATGCCCTTTGCGCGCATCTGCGCGGCGGGCTTTGGGATGGGGTGCCCAACCCGATGAAGATAACACAGGCCGTCATGGGGCCAGATGCCGGACTGATCGGCGCGGCGCTGGCGACAGAATTTAAACCACAAGCGGCCAAAGAGCCGCATCTTTGCAACTGAAAATAGGGAGAGAAAACATGTCAAACACGACTTTTGCTGTGCCTCGTCAAATCAGTCGGCGCGGTTTCTTGGCCAGCAGTGCGGCACTTGGCACTGCAATGGTGCTGCCTTCGGGCGCATTTGCACAAGCGGAAGGCCAGCTTTTGCTGTGGCTGCCAGGTGGGTCAGAACTGTTCTGCAAAATCCACACGGGCCTGCTAGAGGGGTTTAGCGCAGGTGCAAGCCTTGGGGCTGCCACCACGGTCTGCGGGTTGGGCCAAGATACTGAATTCACCCAATCGCTGATTGGCGCAATCACGGCAGGCAACCCGCCCGACATTTCGATGCTGTGGGATAGCCCAGTATCCCTTGGGGCGCAGGGGGCGTTTATGCCGCTGGATGACATGATGAAGGGGTCGAAAATACCCCTTGAAACATGGCCCGCTGGCCTTTTGTCTTCTTGCCAATTCAAAGGGGTAACCTATGGCCTGCCGATCACGGCGGGGGTCTATTCCATGTGGTACAATGAAGAAATGTTCGAGGCGAAGGGCATTCCTTCGGATCGCGGCTCTTTCCCAAAAACATGGGACGAGATGCGTAAGATGTCCAAAGAATTCACCGTTTGGGATGGCGATAAACTGGTTTCGGCAGGCTTTATGCCAAACCGCGTGCCCGAAACCATGGCGATCTGGTCGGCGCTGAACGGCGGCATGATGTTTGACGAGACAAACCTGAAATACCAAATCGACAGCGAACAGAATATCGAGATGATGACCTTTTTCCTTGAGTGGCTGGACGAGGAATACAAAGGCGATTTT
Source organism: Rhodobacter sp. (assembly GCA_027482795.1). GTDB lineage: Bacteria > Pseudomonadota > Alphaproteobacteria > Rhodobacterales > Rhodobacteraceae > Cypionkella. The sequence goes on along the minus strand of JAIXVS010000310.1, from coordinate 3,953 downwards.
AATCTGGTGGATCGTTCGGGCAACTTCCTTGACGGCTATCCCAATTCAACGACTGGCATGGGCCCCGCGTTCCGCGAAGGGCGGCAAGCGGGGATGCAATCGGGCAGTTGGCTGCTGGGCGATATTTTTGCCGATCCAGTCCCCAGTTTCGAACGCTGGAACCTTGCGGCCAATCCTGTCGGCGCGTCGGGCAGTTCATCTGTTTCGGGCACATGGCCCAACTGGTTTGTCATTCCTGTTGGGTCAAAGAACCCGCAGGCAGCGTTTGATTATCTAAGCTATTTGGCCATTGAGGGGTCTGTTCAGTGGTATCAGCAGATCCCAGACGTACCGACAAACAGCCAAGTACAGCGCAAAGCGCCCGCAGGGCTGGTCGAAAAGCGCGGCCAAGCAGTGGCCGATGACATTACCGCCTTCCTTGGCGAGCAGGCTGCGGTGGTGACGCCCATGTGGAATTCGCCAGTGCAAAGCTTTTACACAGACCAGATCGCCCGCGCGGTTGAGAAAATCTACACCAAAGCGTCCCCCGTCAAGGATGCGCTTGGCGAAGCGCAAGCCGCCACCCAGGCCGAATTGGAGCGGGTATTGGCAGGCTAATGCCGATCACCTCCGCCCCCCCCGAGGCAGCAGTGCTGCCTCGGCGCAACCGTAAGGCCCAGCGCGGTGAAGCCCGTGCTGGGGTTTTGTTCGCGCTGCCGTGGATCATCGGCATGACGCTTTTTGTGGCGATCCCGCTGGTTGTAACTTTTTACATCGCGCAAACCAAATTCCAGATCATCGGCGCGCCCAAATGGGTGGGTATGCAAAATTATGAAGCCCTATGGAGCGACCCTGCCTTTTGGAAATCGGCGCAAAACACGCTGATTTTCGCCGCAATTTCGGTGCCCGTAAAGCTGATCATCGCCTTGGGGCTGGCGCTGCTGCTGAACCGCGCGACGGCCTTGTCGGGCTTTTACCGCACTGTGTTCTATCTGCCGTTCCTAATGCCGGCTGTGGCGGGGTCGGTCGTCTTCATGCTGCTTTTGACCCCAAATGCAGGGCCAGTGAACATCGCTCTTGAGGCGATGGGCCTAAATCCGCCCGACTGGCTTTTGGACCCCAAGGCCGCGCTTTGGACGCTGATTTTGCTCAGCCTTTGGCCCTTGGGGGTGGAAACGCTGGTTTTTCTGGGCGGCTTGCAAAATATTCCAAAAGACGTGTCAGAAGCCGCAGATTTAGACAGCCCCAAACGCTGGCACAAACTGGTCTGGATCACGCTGCCACTTATCACACCGATGGTGCTGTTCAATTTGGTGATTGGGATTATCTATTCGTTTCAGGTCTTTACGCAGGCTATCGTTATTGGCGGCACCACGGGCACCCCCGCAGAGGCGACGCTGATGTATATGGTCGTTCTATACCGCGCGGCATTTCGGTACTTTAACATGGGCCTTGCGGCGGCCATGGCGACGGTTTTGTTCGTGGTCGTGCTGATCCTGACTTTGTTGATCTTTAAAACAGCGCGGTCTTGGGTGCATTACGAAGGGGGCGAGACATGAGCAGACAGCGCAAAGCCACGCCAAGTGCGCGGATTGGGATGCTGACCTATCACGCGCTGATGCTGGCCATTTCGGCGGTGTTCTTGCTGCCGTTTTATTGGATGACCATTTCCGCCTTTAAAACGAATGCCGAGATTTTTTCCAATCCCGTCACATGGCTGCCCGATCCGATACGTTGGGAAAACATGACCTCGCTTTTGACGCGCGAGGATTTTCCCTTTGTCCAACAATTTGTAAATTCGGTGTTCTATGCGGGGACAGTGGCGGTGCTGGTCTGCCTGTCGTGTTCGCTTGCCGCCTATTCCTTTGGGTGCCTACGCTGGCGGGGGCGAAATTTGGTTTTTGGCCTGACCGTCTGCGCGCTTTTGATGCCCACGATCGTAACCTTTCTGCCGATTTATCTGGCGTGGTCAAAAATTGGCCTGACAGGAACTTATTGGCCGCTGATCACGCCCTTTTTGTTTGGGGATGCTTTCTTTATCTTTATGCTGCGGCAGTTCTTTATGGGTGTACCGCGCGAACTTTTGGATGCTGCGCGGCTGGATGGGGCATCCGAATTTCGCATCTGGTGGCAGATCGTCATGCCACAGTTGCGCACGCCGCTGATCATCGTTGGGCTGTTCGCCACTGTTTATACATGGAACGAATTCTTCCTGCCGCTGATCTATTTGCAAGACCGCGAGGCGTTTCCCCTGTCGGTGGGTCTGTTCACCTTTCAATCACAGCGCGCGGTGGAATGGTCGGTGTCGATGATGGGTGCTTTTCTGACGGCCCTGCCGATGGTCGCCTTGTTCCTGTTGACGCAAAGGCTGTTCCAGCGGGGCCTCAGCTCGACTGGGTTGAAATAGAAAGGAACGCGAATGGGCATGGTTCAACTGTCAGGCGTGCGCAAGTTCTACGGAGCTTTAGAGGTGATCAAAGGGATCGATCTGACGGTCGAGCCGGGCGAACTTGTGGTTTTTGTCGGCCCTTCGGGCTGCGGGAAATCAACGCTGCTGCGGATGATTGCAGGGTTAGAGGATGTCGATTATGGCCGCGTCGAGATTGCCAGCAAAGACGTCACCGAAGCGCCCCCTGCGCAGCGCGGCGTGGCGATGGTGTTTCAGAACTATGCGCTTTATCCGCATATGACGGCATTTGACAATCTGGCCTATGGGCTGCGGCGCGCAGGTCTGGCGCGCAATGCGGTCGATAAGCGCGTGCAAGAAACGGCCGCGCTGCTGCAAATCAGTGACCTTTTGAAGCGCAAGCCCAAGGCGATGTCAGGCGGCCAGCGTCAGCGTGTGGCCATTGGGCGCGCCATTGTGCGCAAACCCGAGGTGTTTTTGTTTGACGAGCCGCTGTCAAACCTTGATGCGGCCCTACGGGTCGAGATGCGCAGCCAGATCGCGCGGTTGCATCAAGAACTGGCCGCCACGATGATTTTCGTGACGCACGACCAAGTCGAAGCGATGACTTTGGCCGACAGAATCGTGGTGCTGAACGCAGGGCGGGTAGAACAAATCGGCACCCCGCGCGAGGTGTATCACAGCCCCGCGAACCTGTTCGTTGCAGGTTTCATTGGCAGCCCTGCCATGAACCTGCTGCCAGCCACGCTTGGCCCAAGCGGGGTTGCTTTGGTGTCTGGCCCCGTGCTGGGCGGCCACAGTGGAACAGGCGAAGCGGTGACATTGGGGGTGCGCCCTGACCGTCTGACGCTGACCTCGCCCGAAAGCGCGCATCTGTCGGGCGAGGCCAAGTTGATCGAGCATTTGGGCGATGAAACAATCTTGCACCTAGCGCTGGCAGATGGCGGGGCACTAACCATCAAACTGGCTGGCGATGTTGCCCTGACGATTGGCGCGCGCGTTCATGCCCGCATCGACATGGTTGGCGCAAGTCTTTTCGGCGCAGATGGGCGGGCTATGCGGCTTGAAGGGGCGCGTGAGACGGAGGCATGATCATTTTGGGCTGCGAAGCTCCATTGGCTCGCTCCCCTGTGCCGCGTTTGCGGGAAGACAAAGAGATCATATCAAGCAGAACGGACCGGGCAATTGACGGCGGTTGTGTGCCCTTGATTTGCGATTATCCCGACGGCGCCCATGCTGTTCTAGAACGGCATGTCTGTATTGATACGACCGCTTCGGGTGGCAACGTTCAATTGTTGTCAGAGATCTACGCGAAGGACGAACTTGGCAGCCAGAACCCCCTTGACCCAGGCGAAGCGCGACCACCCGTTTCGTAAGCGAGGGCCTGAACGCCACTGGTTCGGCAGAATGCCCGAACGCTTTGATAATGCTGGGGCTTTATTCAAATTCTAGCGATTTCAGTGCGTTGATGGTGGTCGTGGATGAACTGCTGTCAGCCGGATTTTCAAACGCACCCACCATTCCCTAGCGGCGTTGCAGATTACAAGACGTTGATATCGAAGCTTAG
>JAIXVS010000361.1 GCA_027482795.1 Rhodobacter sp. | reverse complement strand
GCATAGTAAACCCCCGCATAGGTGAGCGTTTGTGCCACTGCCAGCAGCCAAACGCCAAGGCTTTGCCGCCCCATTCCAAAAACCTGCGTCATAGGCCGTAAAGATCGGTAAACTTGGCTTCCAGATAGTCCAGCAGCGGGGCTTCGGTTGGCGCAAAGCCGCAGGCATGTTCAATGGTATCTGCGGCCGCGCGCAAACCGCCATGGCGCTGCAATTTTTCGCGCAGCCAACCTGTGGCGGGGGCCGTATCGCCGCGCGCCAGATGATCGTCTAAATGCGGCAGATCGCGGCGCATGGCGGCGTTCAAGCAGCCCGCATAGACATTGCCCAAAGTATAGGTTGGGAAATAACCAAACAGCCCCGCCGACCAATGCACATCTTGCAGCATCCCCAAACTGGGGCGCGGCACGGCCACCCCAAAATCGGCGGCAAAACGATCATTCCACGCGCCTTCCAAATCGCGCGGGGTCAGATCGCCCGAAATCAACGCGCGTTCCAGATCAAAGCGCATCATGACATGCAGGTTATACTGCACCTCGTCGCTTTCGGTGCGGATAAACCCTGCGTGAACACGGTTCACCGCGCGGGTAAAATCGCGCGGGGTTTTCAGGTTTAACTCGCCAAACTCGGCCCGCATTTGCCCGAAGAGATATTCGCAAAACGCAGACCCGCGCCCGATTTGATTCTCATAGATGCGGCTTTGGCTTTCATGCACGCCCATCGATACGCCATGGCCAAGGGGGGTGAAATTATAGGCAGGATCAATGGCCAATTCATAGCATGAATGGCCCAATTCGTGGATGGTCGAATACAGGCAATTGAACGGATCATTTTCCGCCACGCGGGTGGTGATGCGGCTGTCATCGCCGCCGCCAGATGAAAACGGATGCACCGCCAAATCAATGCGCCCACGGGTGAAATCATAACCAAACACCTCGGCCATTTTGCGTGACAGGGCCAGTTGGCCCGCCTGCGGGAAATGCCCCGTCAGCGTTTCGGGTGCAGGGGCATCCAGAACGGCGGCGCGCAGGGCCACCAAACGGGGGCGCATACGGTTAAACATCGCGGCCAGATCGGCGGCCTTTGTATCAGGTTCGTAATCGTCAATCAGCGCGTCATAAAAATCGCCGCCTTGGGCCAAACAGGCGGCTTCTTCGCGGCGCAGGGCGATCACTTCGGTCAGGGTCGGCAGAAAGGCTGCCACATCATCGGCGGCGCGGGCAGCGGCCCAAATACCCTGCGCGGTAGATGTCACCTGCGCCAATTTCTGCGCCAAATCAGCAGGCACTTTTACGTTGCGCGTGTAAGACCGCGCAATCAAATCCAGCGCCCGCGCGCCTGCCCCATCGGGGGCCTGCGCCACGGCCAGCCATTCGCCCAAACGCGGATCGGTGCGGCGGGCGTGTAGCACGCCTTCCAACGCCGCCATTTCTTCGCCGCGCTGATCTGCCGCGCCTTGGGGCATCATGGTTTCCTGATCCCAGCCAAGGCGTTCCATCACCTTGCCCAAGGCTTCGGTTTGGCGCTGATGCGCGATGATCTGATCGAAGGCTGTCATAGCGTGCCCTCGCGCAATGACCCTGCGATGGGTGCGCCCGCCAAATGCCGCGCGCGGATAATCGCCACCCATAGGATAACAGCCGTCACCTGATGGGTGATCGCCACATGCACCTGCGCTGCCGTCAACGCGGTGTAAATGCCGATGAAGATTTGCAGCGCCAGCAGCGCCAAAACGGCATGAAACGCGCGCCGTGTCGCCCCATAGGCCGATTTGCGGGCGCGTAGCCAGACCACCACCGCGAACACCGCCAGCAAATATCCCGACATGCGGTGCATAAACTGCACCAAACCTGGGTTTTCAAAGAAAGCATGCCAAATGGGCAGCGGATTGCCCGCGCTATCGACCACATAAAACGCATCGGCAGGAAAGAACTGCCCGTTCATATCGGGCCAAGTTGGAAAGGCGCGGCCTGCGTCTATCCCCGCCACCAGCGCGCCCAGCAAAATTTGCAAAAACGCAAAATGCATCAGCCCCGTGGACATGCGCGCCAGTTTCCCCTCGCCCGCGCGGCGGGCGGCAATCAGATCAACCTCGCTGCGCGACAGCTCGAATATGTAATGCGCAATCAGACCAAGGATGATGAAGGCCAGCCCCAAATGCGTGGCAAGGCGGTAGGATTTCACATCCACCATGTCCCCCGTCAGGCCCGATGACACCATCCACCAGCCAATCGCACCCTGAAGCCCGCCCAGCGCGCCAAGCGCCAGCAAACGCCCCGTCCAGCCGCGCGGTATTTGGCGCGCGGCCAAAAACCCCACAAAGCCCAGCGCCCAAACCAGCCCAATCACGCGCCCAAATTGGCGGTGCCCCCATTCCCACCAGAAGATGGTTTTGAATTCGTCCAGCGTCATCTGACTGTTTTGCAACTGAAATTCAGGGATAGCCTGATACTTGGTGAACTCTTCCTGCCAATCGGCCGCATTAAGCGGCGGGATCGCCCCTGTGATCGGCCGCCATTCGGTGATCGATAGCCCCGAATCCGTCAGCCGCGTCATGCCGCCCACCGCAATCATCGTGGCGACCAGCAAAAACAAAACTGCCAGCCAAACCCGAATGCCGCGCCGCGCGCCTGTGCCTGCACCTGAAATCACCCCGCCCAAGTTAGCCTGCCCTGCGACGGGCGCAGTACCAACCTCTTCAAAAATGCTGCGGTTTGATGGGGGTTTCGTTGCCATATCGGCCTCCTAATTTGGGCCAGACACTAGGGCGCAGCGCCGCCCGCTTCAACCCCGCTTGCCCACAATTCGTCCTTCGACTGCGGCCTTAAGGGGCTTTGCCCCCTCGCTGCGCTCACCCCCAGGATATTTTTCGAGTTAGGAAGCAGGCAGACTGTTTGCTCCTTCCTAACTCCTCAAATACCTTGGGGGGTGCGCGCGCAGCGCGAGGGGGGCAAAGCCCCCCTATTCGCCGCGATCCTGCTGGCGCAGTTTGTAGGCGATTTGTCGCAGCATCCCGTGCAGGGTCTGCACTTCGGCCTGCGTCAGGTTCAGGCGCGTCCACATATTGCGCAGCCCTTCCTTCATGCCATCCACTTTTTCGGGCGGATAGAAGAACCCCGCGTCCGAAAGGCGGCTTTCAAAGTGGTCGCCCAGCGCCTCGACCTCTGCGCCATTGGCCCACTGCGTGCGCGCCATGTGTTGCACCACAGCCTGCGCGGGCGCGGTTTGCCTGCGCCATTCATAACCCAGCAGCAAAACGCATTGCGCAAGGTTCAG
>JAIXVS010000054.1 GCA_027482795.1 Rhodobacter sp. | reverse complement strand
TTCGCACGTCGGATCACAATGTTGAACCGATCACGCCTGTTCAAGCCTCGGTTCTAAGCCAGCGCGATTTGCTGGATGCGTTTATGCAAACGCCGCGCCTAGCCACGGCGGTACTGTGGGCCGCCTCGCGCGATGAGGCGATGGTGGTGGAACATCTGATCGATTTGGGCCGCAGATCGGCGGCTGAACGGATGGGGCATTTGCTGCTGGAACTGGGGGCGCGGCTGCGTCTGGTGGGGCTGGCCGAAAAGGGCGGCTTTGCCTGCCCCTTGTCGCAATATCTGCTGGCCGATGCGATGGGGCTAAGCGCCGTGCATGTGAACCGCGTTCTGCGCGAATTGCGCGAAGAGGGGTTGGTGACGTTTCAGCGGGGCCGCGTTGTGTTTGACGATTATGACGCGCTGGTGGAATTTGCCGCCTATGACCGCGCGTATTTGGATCATGATGGCCCGCTGCTAAAATAGGGCGCCCCATGCCAGTGTGGGCATGGGGAACCGTTCGCTTTAGGCCAGAGCGTACGAGGCTGCATCCAGACATTTGATGCATTCGGCATCATTCTTGGCCGTCTGTGCCGTTTGGGCCGCTTGGTAATGCGTCAGGGCCGCATCTTTTTTCGGGCCAGATGGGGCCATATCCCATGCGGTTTTGACGGATTTCATTTTGTCGGCAGTGGATGTGAATTCTTTTGACATGGTCGTTCCTTTCGAATGGCCAGCCCCCGTTGCCCCGACACGCACGCAATTTGCACAGGCAACTGGGGCAACGGAAGACTTGCACGTGTGTGGATCGCGGGTATTCGCGGGCCACGCCCAAGTGTGCGCCTGCAAGGGCCGCGTGATGCTAATACACGTTTGCTTTTGCATCGCGGGGTTTGAGGGCGCGGCAAAGTGGCGGCATGTGGCCGATTAGGCAGGTTTTATGCGGCGCGGCGGCGGGGCGATTGGGCCTGCTGATGCGGGAAGAATGCGCGTGCCAGCGCGGCCTTCGATAATGGCGCGGGCATCGGCCAGTTGCCCGATCCCTGCCATCTGCCCGCCCGCGCGCACAAAAGCGCTGGCGCTGGCGGCTTTGGGTGCCATTGACCCCGCCTCGAACGCTATGGCGTCCAATTCGGCGGGGGTGATGGTGGCAATGGCAGCGGCCTGCGGCGTGCCCCAATTGGAAAACAGCGCAGAAACATCGGTCAGCATCAACAGCGCATCTGCGCCCAGCGACTGCGCCAGCAGCGCGGCCGTGCGGTCTTTGTCAATTACGGCTTCAACGCCTTCCATCCCGCCATCGGGTTTGCGCACCACGGGAATGCCGCCGCCGCCTGCGCAAATCACGCAAACACCTGCATCGACCAGCAGGCGAATGGCGCGCAGGCCCAAAATCGCGCGCGGCAGGGGCGAGGGGACAACCCGCCGCCGCCCGCCATCTGTGTCAATCATCGGCCAATCGTGGCGCGCCTGCACCTTTTGCGCCTGCGCGGGCGAATAAACGGGGCCGATGGGCTTACTTGGCGCGGCAAAGGCGGGATCGCCTGCGTCCACCTCGACCCGCGTCAGCAGCGTGGCGCAATCATGGCCAAGGGGCAGCGCGTTCATCAGTTCTTGTTCGATCAGATAGCCGATCATACCTTCGGTTTCGGCCCCCAGCACATCAAGTGGCCAAGGATCGTTTGGGGCATAGGCCGCCGTTTGCAGCGCCATCAGCCCCACTTGCGGGCCATTGCCATGGGCGATGATGATCTGATGATCGCGCGCCAAATCGGCCAAGGCAAGGGCGGCGATGCGCACATTGGTGTGCTGCGCGGCCGCCGTCAGCGCCTGATCGCGCCGCAAAAGGGCATTGCCGCCAAGGGCCACAACGATACGCATTTCGGTTTCCTAACTGCCCAATGTTGCGACCAGAATCGCCTTTATTGTGTGCAGGCGGTTTTCGGCCTGATCGAACACGACCGAAGCCGCGCTTTCAAACGCGGCGTCTGTCACCTCCATACAATCAATCCCGTGGTCTGCCTGCACTTTGGCACCCACCTCGGTTTCGGTGTTGTGAAAGGCGGGCAGGCAGTGCAGGAATTTGGTATTGGGGTTGCCCGTGGCGGCCATAAGGTCTGCCGTCACGCGAAAGGGCAAAAGCTGGGCAATGCGGGGGGCCCAAAGGCTGTCATCCTCGCCCATGCTAAGCCAAACATCGGTATAAAGAAAATCGCAGCCCTGCACGGCGGTCAGATCATCGGTGATGGTGATTTTGCCGCCAGACGCGCGCGCCAGTTCTGCGCATTTGCGCGCGTGCTCTGCCTGCGGCCCCAGCCCCTGCGGCGCGCATAGGCGCAAGTCCAGCCCCACCAGCGCCGCCCCCACCATAAGCGAGGCTGCCATATTGCCGCTGGCATCACCCAGATAGCACAGGCTTTGCTGGGCCAGCGGCTTGGCGCCATGTTCGCGCATGGTCAAAAGGTCGGCCAGCACTTGGGTGGGGTGATAGGTATCGGTCAGGCCATTATACACGGGCACGCCAGAGAGCTGCGCCAAGGTTTCGGCGCTGCTTTGGGCAAAACCGCGATATTCTATCGCATCAAACATCCGCCCCAGAACGCGCGCGGTGTCTGCCATGCTTTCCTTATGCCCAATATGGCTGCCCGATGGGCCAAGGTAGGTGACATGCGCGCCTTGGTCATGGGCGGCCACCTCGAACGCAGCGCGGGTGCGGGTGCTGTCTTTCTCAAAGATCAGCGCGATATTTTTGCCGCGCAGATGGGGGGTTTCATTTCCCGTGGCCTTGGCGGATTTCAAACTGGCGGCCAGATCCAGCAGGAAAGAAACGTCTTTGGGCGCAAGATCCAGCAGCGTTAGCAGGCTGCGCCCGTGTAGGTTATGCGGCATTTGTTCGCCTTTCACACAGCATCGCGCAGCAGCGGGCAGGACATGCAATGCGCCCCACCGCGCCCGCGCCCCAACTCGCCGCCGGGAATTGTGATAACCTCGATGCCTGCTTTGCGAAGCTGCGTGTTGGAATGGCTGTTGCGGTCATATCCAATCACCACGCCGGGGCTGATGCAAAGCAGGTTATTGGCATCATCCCATTGTTCGCGCTGCGCCTCGTAAGCATCGCCGCCCGTGGGGATGGCGCGCAGGGATTTCAGGCCCAGCGCGGCGGCGACCACCTGCAAGAAGGGCGTTGTTTCGGCGGTGACGGATACTTTGCCATCAGCTTCTGGCCGCAGGGTATAACATTGAATAGCGTCTGTTACCTCGGCGAAAACTGTCACCAAATCGCGGTCGCAAAAGGTAAAGACGGTGTCCAGATGCATGGCCGAACGCCCGCGCGGGAATTGGCAGGCAATCACGCTGTCCACCTCGCCGCGCGCAAACAGGGCGCGGGCCAGTTGGCCCACGGCTTGGGGGCTGGAACGCTCGCCCATGCCAACCAGAACTGTGCGGTTGCCAATGGGCATCACATCGCCCCCTTCTAGGGATGCCGCGCCATGCCCGACCAGCGGATCGCCCCAGATCACGGGCAATTGGGAAAAGTCGGGGTGAAAGCGGAAGATGGCGGCGGCGTTCAGCGTTTCCCACCGCCGCGCGGGCCAAAACATGGGGTTCAGCGTGGTGCCGCCAAAGATCATGCAGGTGGTGTCGCGGGTGAAGATTTGGTTGGGCAGGGGGGCCAGCAAAAAGTCTTGCGCGGCCAGCATCGGGGCCACAACGCCTGCGATGGGTATGGGAATTTCGGCGCGGCTCATCCCGCCGATCAGCACACCCGCAAGCACATCGCCGCCCGCCTGCATGGCCCAAGCGCGCAAATCCTGGGCAAGGCCCACGCCCACGCTATCGTCATTGATGCGCGCCTGCAAAATCCAGTCGCGGGCGGCGGGGATGGCCAAGGTTTCCATAAGCAAATCACGAAACACCACCACTTCGATGCCGCGCGCGCGCAGGGTATCGACAAAGGTCATATGTTCGATCCGCGCCTGTTTGGCCCATAGCACATCGTCAAACAGCAGCGCTTCGCGGTTGGTTGGGGTAAGGCGTTCAATCTCGCGGCCAGGGGCGTGAACCATAACGCGGCGCAGTATGCCCGACTCAGAGGAAACACCAAAAAGGGGGGGCATACTGGGCACCTATGCGATAAGGGTGGAAAGGGTCAGCGCGGCCATGACGATCACCGTCAGCGCCAGCAACAGCGGCCAGATAAAGCGCAGCCAGCGCTGGTACGGCACGCGGCCAATGGCCAGCCCGCCCATCACCACCGCAGATGTCGGCGTGATTAGGTTCACCCAGCCGCTGGCCGTGGCAAACCCTGTGACCACAAGGCTGCGCGGTACGCCCGCAAAATCGCCCATCGGGGCCAAAATGGGCATCGATAGCACCGCAAGGCCAGAGGTTGACGGCACAAAGAACGACATCCCCACCTCGACCAGATAGATCACGCTGATAAAGGCGGCATCAGGCAGGCCCGTGACGGCCACTTCGGCGCTGTGCAAAATGGTGTCGGTAATTTGGCCCGCGTCCATAATCACGACAATGCCGCGTGCAAGGCCGATCACCAGCGCCACGCCCAGCAAATCTTTGGCACCGCCCAAAAACGCCTCAATCAGGCGCACTTCGCCCAAGCGGGCGATCAGGCCGATACAAATGGCCGAGATTAGGAACAGCGCCGACATTTGCGCCATCCACCAGCCGCCCACCGATACGCCCCAGATCATGGCGGCAAAGGTGGCGGCAAATAGGATAAGGACAATTTTGTGCAGGCCTGTAAAGACCGCGCCCTGCTGCGCCGCGCCAAAATGCGCCAGATGGCCCTTGTGCAAATCTTGCACCAAAGATTGCGCAGGGTCGGCTTTAACGCGGGCGGCATAGCGCATGACAAAGGCCACCGATGCCAGCCACGTCAGGCCCAAGATGACCAGCCGCAGACCCATGCCTTCGGCAAAACTAACGCCAGCAGCATCGGATGCGATCACGGTGGAAAAGGCATTTATCGTTGACCCCAAAACGCCAATACCAGCGCCCAGCATAATCACCGCAACGCCCACCAGCGCATCATAGCCCGCCGCGATCATCACAGGGATCAGGATGCCGTAAAAGGCAAGCGTTTCTTCGGCCATGCCATAGGTGGTGCCGCCCAGCGCGAACAGGGCCATCAGGAAGGGAATCATCCAAATCTCGCGCCCTTTTAGGCCCGTCATCGCGCGCCTTATGCCCATGTCGATTGCCCCTGTGGCGGTGACAACCCCGATAAACCCGCCAATCACCAGCACAAACAGCGCCACGTCAATGGCATTGGCGGCATAGCTGGCAGGGTCATAAAACCCCGCAATGGGGGCCATAATCACGTCGAAAAACCCTTGCGGCGTGGCATCTGTTGGCGCGTAAGTGCCTGCAATGGGCACATCTTTGCCCAACAGTTCGGACGGCGCGCGCGCGTAGCGGCCCGCAGGGATAATCCATGTCAGGCCCGCCACCAAAACGATCAGGGCAAACAGAATGGTAAAGGCATTGGGAAAGTGCCATTTGTTGGGCACATCTGGTGGGGGATTGGGCATATCAGCGCCTTTCGAAACAGGGTTGCCCAGCCCAAAGGGCCGGGCAGTATGTGCTGTGTGCTGGCGTCAGTTGGTGGGGGTGATGACAATCTCGACCCGGCGGTTTTGCGCGCGGCCCACGGCGGTGGAATTCGATGTAATCGGCTCGTTCGATCCGTGGCCCGAATAGGTGACGCGGGTATGGTCTACACCGTTGCTGACCAAAATGCGGCTGACCGCATTGGCGCGATCCCAGCTGAGCTGGGTGTTGATTGCATCGCTGCCGACATTGTCGGTATGGCCCACAACGCGCACTTTGGTATCGGGATATTTGCGCAGAATATTGGCGACCGACCGCAGCGAATTGCGGAATTCATAGGCCACGGTTGCAGAACCCGTGGCGAAGGTCACATTTTCAGGCAGGATCACGCGCAGTTGGCTGCCCGTGTTGATCACCCGCGCGCCGCTGCCTGCAAGGTCTTGGTTCAGCTCGGCCTCTTGGTTGGCCATGTTTTGCGCAATGGCACCGCCAATGGCCGCACCAATCACGCCGCCCACAATGGCCGATTGCGTGTCATCGCCAATCATGCTGCCCAGCGCCGCGCCTGTGATACCGCCCAGAATGGCGCCATCAGTTGGGTTGGTTTGGGTGGGAGTGTTATAGGTGCAGCCTGCAATGGCAAGCGCGCCCGCAAGCGCAAATAGATGCGATGGTGTTTTCATGGGTTCATTCCTTTTGACGGCGGCCTTGCTGGGGCGCAGCGCCCCAGCTTTACCGCCGCGATTGTGCAACCTTGCCGCGCGGCAGCGCGGCTTGCCCTAATCTGCATCAGCCGCCCGCGCGCAAATATCAGGCAAGCGCTGGGCCTGGGGGCAAGGCCCCTGCCCCCCTGCCGCAGAAAGGCCTGATGATGCCCACGAAAACCGCTGCTATGGTGCCGCTTGAACAGGGGTTGACCGCCCGACAGGCCGCACAGCGTTTGGCCAAAGACGGCCCCAACGATTTGCCCCAGCCGCCCAAGCGCGGGATTTTGGCGGTGGTATTGGATGTGCTGAAAGAGCCGATGCTGGTGCTATTGCTAGTGGGCGGCGGAGTTTACTTTGCGCTTGGCAGCCTGCCCGAAGCGCTGTCTTTGGCGGTATTTGCCTGCCTTTCCATTGGGATAACGGTATTTCAACAGGCACGCAGCGAAAAGGTTTTATCCGCCCTGCGCGATTTGACCAGCCCAAGGGCCAGCGTTTTGCGCGATGGGGCGGTGCTGGACATACCCGTGCGCGAGGTGGTGGTTGGCGATACGCTGATGCTGATTGAGGGCCGCCGCATTGCGGCAGATGGGGCATTGGCAGATGGGGCCGAGGTAACGGTAGACACCTCGCTGCTGACGGGCGAATCGGCACCGCAACACTTGGCTTTTGGTAAGCAGAATGCACAAGTATTTTCTGGCAGCTTGGTGGTGGGCGGCTCTGGGCTGGCCCATGTGACAGCGACTGGGCCGCGCAGTGAGATTGGCAAAATTGGCGCGGCATTGGCTGCGCCCAATTTTGACGCCCCCGTTCTGCAACGCCAGATGCGGCGGTTGGTGTGGTGGTTTGCCGCGATTGGGGGCGCGGTAAGTTTGGCCGTTGTGCTGCTGCAATTGTTCTTGCGCGGCAGTGATCCTTTGGCGGCGCTGCTGGCGGGCATTGCGGTGGGCATGGCGATGCTGCCCGAAGAATTTCCGATGGTGATGGCGGTGTTTCTGGCGATGGGCGCACGCCGTATGTCGTGGGTAGGGGTGCTGACGCGGCGCGCATCGGCGATTGAAACCTTGGGTGCGGCGACAGTTTTGTGCAGCGACAAGACGGGCACGATGACGCAAAACAACATGCAAATCGCGGCGATGGTTTTGGCGGATGGGCGCAGCACGGCGGTGGATGGCAACGCGCCGCCAAATTTTGCCGCCCTTGCGCTGGCGGGCAGTTTGGCCTGCCCCGCCCTAACCTTTGACCCTATGGAAAAGGCGTTCTTACAGCTTTGCCCGCAGCCCAAGGGGCGGCTTTTGAAAACCTATCCCTTTAGCCATGCCTTACTGGCCATGACGCAGGTTTGGCAGATAAAGGGCACAAGTCACGCTTATGCCAAAGGCGCGCCAGAGGCGATTGCCGCGCTGTGCCATTTGCCCAAAGGCGCGTTGCAAAAAGATGTGGATGCGATGGCCGCCCAAGGGTTGCGGGTTTTGGCCGTGGCGGTTGCCAAAGCGCCGCCCGATTTGCCCCAAAAGATGACAGGGTTTGATTTTGCGTTTGTGGGGCTGGTGGGGCTGGCTGACCCGCTGCGCAAAGGCGTGGCGGGCGCAGTAAAAATCGCCACAGGTGCAGGCATTCGGGTGGTGATGATTACGGGCGATCATCCTGCCACGGCGCGCACGATTGCGGCGCAGGCGGGACTGGCGGCGGGCGATGTTTTGACGGGCGAAACGCTGAAGGGTTTGTCTGACAAGCAGCTGAGCAAGGCGGTAAAAACCGCGCAAATTTTCGCCCGCATCACGCCCCTAGACAAGCTGCGCATTGTGCAGGCCCTGCGCGCCAATGGCGAAATTGTTGCCATGACGGGCGACGGCGTGAATGACGCGCCATCGCTGCGGACCGCGCATATTGGCATTGCCATGGGTGGGCGCGGCACCGATGTCGCCCGCGAGGCGGCGCAGATTGTGCTGCTTGATGATGATTTTGGGGCTATAATCACCACCATAACTTTGGGGCGGCGCATCTATGCCAATCTGCGCCACGCCATGAGCTTTATTCTGGCGGTGCACGTGCCCATTGCAGGGCTTGCGTTGTTGCCGCTGCTGACAGGCGCGCCGCTGCTGTTTGGCCCTATTCATATTGCCCTGCTGGAGATGATTATCGATCCTGTTTCGGCCTTTGTGTTTGAAGCCGAAAAATCCAGCCCCGATCAAATGCGCGCCCCCCCGCGCCCTGCGAATGAGGCGCTGCTGAGCCCCAAGACAGCCCGCGCCAGCCTGCTGCAAGGCCTGTTTGCCTTTTTGGCCAGCGCTGGCGTTTACGAGGCGGCGCTGCGCGCGGGCCTGCCCGATGGGGAAATTCGCGCGTTGACCTTTGTTTCACTGGTCTGCGCGATTGCGGCGCTGATTTTTGTCAACCGTGCCAGCACGCGCGGCTTTTGGGCGGGATTTTTGCGGCCCAATCGCACGTTGTTTGTGGTTTTGGGCGTGCTGGGCAGTATTATTGGGCTGGTCATGGCCTTTGCCCCTGCGCGCGCTTTGCTGGGGTTTGAGCTGTCATCGGGACTGTGGATGGCAGTTCCAGCGGCGGCGTTTGCTGCGGTTTATGTGTTTGGGCAATGGGCAAGGCCCGCCCCCTTGGCAAAGCGCAGGGTTGCTAACACCGATCAGGGCTTTGCCCGCAAAGGTGGTGCAAAGTGAGTATAGGCGCGAAAGTGCAGCGCCCTTCCCCCACATGCGAGGCAAACCCATGACCACCGATCACACGATCAAAGAAAACATCACCGCCGAATTGAACTGGGAGCCGATGGTGGTTGCCGACCATATCGGCGTGGCCGTGCGCGATGGTTTGGTCACCCTTTCGGGCCATGTCGAAAGCTATTGGCAAAAGCGCGCCGCCGAAAAGGCAGCGGGCCGTGTGCGGGGCGTAAAGGCGATTGTCGAAGAAATCGAAGTGCGCCTGCCCCCGCATATTCTGCGCACAGACGAGGAAATTGCAGCGGCGGCGGTGAACAGGCTGGAATGGGATGGGGCCGTGCCAATGGACGCGGTCAAGGTGATGGTTCAGGGCGGCAATGTAACCCTATCGGGCACAGTGGCCCAGCATTATCAGCGCCGCGCGGCGGCTTGGGCGGTAGAGCCGCTGTGGGGGGTGCGGTCTGTTTCCAACCAGATTGCGGTGATGGATGGGGCCACGCCCTTGGTTGACCCTAGCGAAATGGCTGCCGACATCCGCCATGCTCTGCACCGCGCTTGGTTCGAATCTGATACAGTGACGGTGATGGCCAAAGATGGGGCCATAACCTTGGGCGGGCATGTTGAAAACCTTCAGGCCCGCAAATTGGCGATGGATACGGCTTGGGCTGCGCCTGGCACAAGGTCTGTCGAAAACCACATCCGTATCGGTTAAGTCCCCTCGTCCGATGCGCGATTGCCCGCCCGCCCTGTGCTTACCCCGCAGGCGGGCGGTGCGCGTTCTAC
>JAIXVS010000025.1 GCA_027482795.1 Rhodobacter sp. | reverse complement strand
TATTCCAACGGCAGAAAAACTGGGATGGGGCATGATTGTTGGGTCGCTCGTGCTAACTGTACTGACTGTGATCATCGTTTAAGGGGGCGGAAATGCGTTATTTGACACCACGCAAACGGGCTGTTGGCAAAGGGTCTGCCCATGCTGGCACCCATCATCATTGGTCGATGACCATGTCATCGGTGGCGCTGGCCTTTATGGTGCCGACATGGATGTATCTGTTCGGCAGCGCCTTGGGCCAAAACCGCGCCGATGTGGTAACGGCGTTTTCCCACCCTTTCACCGCCATTCTGACCGCGCTGATTTTGGTGATTGGTATGCGCCATTTCGCCATGGGCGCGACAATGATGATTGAAGATTATTCGCGCGGCACCACCCGCAAAATGCTGGTGATGTTTGTCACTGCGCTGGCCACTGTGATTGCTGCGACGGGGCTATATGCCCTGATCCGCATCGCCCTTTAAGGTATTGAATATGAACGCCTATCCCTATGAAGTGCATGATTATGACGTGGTTGTTGTGGGCGCGGGCGGTGCGGGGTTGCGCGCCACGCTGGGCATGGCCGAACAGGGCCTGCGCACCGCTTGCGTGACCAAAGTTTTCCCCACCCGCAGCCACACCGTTGCGGCCCAAGGCGGCATTGCGGCATCGCTTGGCAATATGGGGCCAGATAGTTGGCAGTGGCACATGTATGACACGGTCAAAGGCAGCGATTGGCTGGGCGATACTGACGCGATGGAGTATCTGGCGCGCGAGGCGCCAAAGGCCGTGTACGAGTTGGAACATTATGGCGTGCCGTTTTCCCGCACGGAAGAGGGTAAAATCTATCAGCGCCCCTTTGGCGGCCATACCACCGAATTTGGCGAAGGCCCCCCAGTGCAGCGCACCTGCGCCGCCGCCGACCGCACGGGTCATGCCATTTTGCACACGCTTTATGGCCAGTCGCTGAAGAACAATGCCGAATTCTATATTGAGTATTTCGCGCTGGATTTGATTATCACCGATGGCCGCTGCACGGGCGTGGTGGCATGGAAACTGGACGATGGCACGATCCATGTGTTCAACGCCAAGATGGTGGTGCTGGCCACGGGCGGCTATGGTCGCGCCTATTTCAGCGCAACTTCGGCCCACACCTGCACAGGGGATGGCGGCGGCATGGTGGCGCGCGCGGGCCTGCCCTTGCAGGATATGGAATTTGTCCAATTCCACCCCACGGGCATTTATGGATCGGGCTGCTTGATTACCGAAGGCGCGCGCGGTGAAGGCGGCTATTTGACCAATTCCGAAGGCGAGCGGTTTATGGAACGCTACGCCCCCCATTACAAAGACCTTGCCCCCCGCGACTATGTCTCGCGCTGCATGACGATTGAAATTCGCGAAGGGCGCGGCGTGGGGCCGAACAAAGACCACATCAGCCTGCACCTAAACCACCTTCCGCGCGAGGCGTTGGAGCTGCGCCTGCCTGGCATCACCGAATCGGCGCGCATTTTTGCAGGCGTCGATCTGCACAAAGAACCCATCCCCGTGCTGCCAACCGTGCATTACAATATGGGCGGTATCCCAACCAATTATTGGGGCGAAGTGCTTAGCCCAACCGCCCAAAACCCAGATGCCGTGTTCCCGGGTCTGATGGCCGTGGGCGAGGCGGGCTGCGCATCGGTGCATGGCGCGAACCGCCTTGGGTCTAACAGCCTGATCGATTTGGTGGTCTTTGGCCGCGCCGCCGCCATTCGCGCGGGCGAAATTGTGAACCCAAAGGAACGCAATGCCGATCTGAACCGCGCCGAGGTGGACAAGGCTTTGGCTCGCTTTGATGCCACGCGCCATGCCAATGGGGCCGTGCCTACGGCCGAGCTGCGTTTGGATATGCAAAAAACCATGCAGGCCGATGCCGCCGTTTTCCGCACCGAAAAAACGCTTGCCGCTGGCGTGGAAAAAATGGGCGCGATTGCGGGCAAAATGGCTGACATTAAGGTCACTGACCGCAGCATGGTGTGGAACAGCGATCTGATGGAAACGCTGGAATTGCAAAACCTAATGCCCAACGCGCTGGCCACCATCGTGGGCGCGCACGCCCGCACCGAAAGTCGCGGCGCACATGCCCATGAAGATTACCCCACCCGCAACGATGATCAGTGGCGCAAACATACGCTGGCCTATGTGGATGGGGCACAGGTGAAACTAGATTACCGCGCCGTGCATACTGCCCCGCTGACCGCAGAGAAGGACGGCGGTATTTCCCTGAAGAAAATCGCCCCAGCCGAGCGGAAATTCTGATAAGATAGAGCTTAGGAGGTGCTTGAATGAACCTAAGAGCGAACGTTGGACATAATAGCGGAGCGCGCCAAGCGATGTATGCGATTGCCTTTGATCTTGATACCGCAACGCTGAAAGCAAGCTATCATAACGAGTCGTGGCAAAATGCCCACAATGACATAGGCAAATCACTGCGCGGATACGGCTTTGACCGAACTCAGGGTTTGGTGCATTTCGGCAATGACCAAGTTGATGCCGTCACCTGCGTGTTGGCGGTGCAGCAGTTGACCTCAGACTTCGCATGGTTTGGGTCTGCTGTGCGCGACATTCGGATGCTTAGGATCGAAGATAACAATGATCTGCGCCCAGCGGTTGATCGGGCAATGGGCATAAAGAAATGATGTTTTTGCGCAACCTTGCAACCCTAGCCGCCCTGACACTGGCACTTGCGGCCTGCAACCCGATGGAATTGGCCGATGTGGCCACCAAACGCGCGGCAGAGCAGGTGATTGTTTCGGTGCTGTCGCAAGAGTTGCCCGCGCCTGTTGCGCAAGCGGCGGCGACATGCATTGTGGCGCAGGCCAGCCCCGCAGAATTGCGCGCCATTGCCGCCGATATTGGCGTGATGGCGGGCACGCAAACGGTTGAAAACATCCGCAATCTGGCGCTGCGCTCGCAAGCGGTGCAGTGTTTTGTCGCGTCATCGGTTCCTGCATTAGCCCAAGGTGTATGAAATGCGTGCATTCCTTCTGCTTGCCCCAATCGCCCTTCTGTCTTGTGGCCCAGCTTCCGTGGAACAGGCCGAACGCGCCTGCGCCGAACGCGCGCAACTTGCCGAAAAACCCAAAGCTAAGGTGTTTATCGGCGTGAACAGCAATGGCGATGTGCTGCGCGGCGGCAGTTTTGGCATCTCGACCGATTATCTGGCGGGGCGTGACCCGACTGCCGTTTATACTGAATGCGTCAAATCCCGCTCGGGCCAGTTTCCGACCCGCGCCTATACCGAATTTCCGCGCTAAACCCGCGCCAATACCCGTGCAGATCAAAGGATAACCACCATGGTTCAGTTTACCCTTCCGAAAAACAGCAAAATCCGCACGGGCAAAACTTGGCCAAAGCCTGCGGGCAAGAACGTGCGCAAATTTCAGATTTACCGCTGGACGCCAGATGATGGCGAAAACCCGCGCGTGGACACCTATTTCGTGGATATGGACAGCTGCGGCCCTATGGTTCTGGACGCGCTGATTAAGATCAAGAACGAGATTGACCCAACGCTGACCTTCCGCCGTTCCTGCCGCGAGGGGATTTGCGGGTCTTGCGCAATGAACATTGATGGGATCAACACGCTGGCCTGTATCTATGGGCTGGACGAGGTGAAGGGCGATGTGAAAATCTATCCCTTGCCGCATATGCCCGTGATCAAGGATTTGATCCCCGATCTGACGCATTTCTATGCCCAGCACGCATCCATCATGCCGTGGCTGGAAACCAAAACCAACCGCCCCGCGAAAGAATGGCGTCAATCTATCGAAGACCGCGCCAAACTGGACGGGCTTTATGAATGCGTGATGTGCGCATCGTGCAGCACGTCTTGCCCCAGCTACTGGTGGAACGGCGATAAATACCTTGGCCCCGCCGCCTTGCTGCACGCTTACCGCTGGATTATCGACAGCCGCGACGAGGCAACGGGCGAGCGTTTGGACGATCTAGAAGACCCGTTCAAACTGTACCGCTGCCACACGATCATGAACTGCACCAAAACCTGCCCCAAGGGGCTGAACCCAGCAGCAGCGATTGCGGCGATTAAGGGGATGATGGTGAACCGCGTCGTTTAAGACGCGGTTTGCGCCACCCTAGCAATACCTCTCAATCGCCATGGTCTGGTGGTCGCCATACCTGTCCCCTTCGGCAAAACCGACGGGCAAAATTGTTTCAATTTCGGCCAGATCTTGCGGGGATAGGGCAATATCCTGCACCCAGTGCCGCAGATTTTCGGCGCGGCGCGTGCCCGGAATGGGGATCAGATGATCGCCCTGCGCCAGTACCCATGCCAGCGCAACGGCCGACGTGTGCCAACCGCGCGCGGCGCACCACGCGCGAAAGGCGTTGATTTTGGCGGTGTTGGCCGAGAAATTCGGTTCCATAAACCGCGGGTTGGTGCCGCGAAAACCATCCGTTGGCTGGGGCAGGGGGGTATCGCCCAGCATTCCCCGCGCCAGCGGTGAGAATGGGATAAACGCCACCCCAAGGCGGGCGCATTCTTGGATCATCCCCAGTTCGGGCAGGCGCGTCCACAACGAATATTCGTTCTGCACCGCGCGGCAAGGGTGGATGGCATGTGCCGCGCGCAGCGTATAGGGCGCGATTTCGGACATGCCATAACCGCCAATTTTCCCTTCCTCGATCAGCCGCGCCAAGGTGCCAATCACCTCTTCCAAGGGGCGGGCATGTTCGCGGCGGTGGATATAGAACAGATCGACATGGTCGCGGCCAAGGCGTTTCAGTGAGGCCTCTAACTCGCTGCGCAAATGGCCTTCGGAGTTGTCAACGCGCCGCTCAGGTGCAAAGACATAGCTGGCCTTGGTGGCCAGCACGACATTGGGCTTGCGCGTGGCCAGCCATTTGCCCAGAACGGTTTCAGAAATGCCCATGCCGTAAATGTTTGCGGTGTCGATATGGGTAATTCCCGCGCTATACATCGCGTCCAAACAGATTAGGCTTTCGGCCTCGTCCGTGGGGCCAAACAGCCCGCCCAAAGACATCGCGCCAAAGCCGATTTGCCCCACCATAGGGCCGCCCGCCCCTAACTGCCGCTGTTTCATTGCGCCCCCTCAAACGCCGCTTTCAGCGCGCATTCCACCATCGCGCCAAAGCTGCGTTCGCGGTCAATGGCGGGCAATGCCTCGCCCGTTAGCAGGTGGTCGGAAATGGTCAGCACGGCCAGCGCGCGGCGGTTATGGCGGGCGGCGAGGGTGTATAGCTCTGCCGCCTCCATTTCCACGCACAGGGTTCCGTGGCGCTGAAGTTGTTCGCCCAAATCGGGGCGCTCGTCATAGAAGGTGTCGGACGAGTATATCCCGCCGACATGCACAGGCACGCCGATATCCTGCGCGGCCTTATGCGCCGCCATCAGCAGGCCAAAATCGGCGCAGGGGGCGAAATTCAGCTCGCGGAAGATCGACTGTGAAGGGCTGCCGCAGGTGCTGGCCGTTTGCGCCAGAACCACATCGCGCACCTTCACATGGGGCTGCATCCCGCCCGCGCTGCCAATACGGATCAGCGTTTGCGCGCCATAGTCGCGGATCAATTCATTGGCGTAAATCGACAAGGATGGCATCCCCATGCCGCTGCCGTGAATGGTCACAGGGTGCCCGCGCCATGTGCCCGTATAGCCTAGCATCCCCCGCACCTCGTTCACGAGAACAGGGTTTTCCAAATAGGTCTGCGCCGCCCAGCGTGCGCGATAGGGATCGCCGGGTAGTAAAACCGTGGGGGCAATATCGCCTGCCTTCGCGCCGATGTGATGGGTCATGAAATCCTCCGTTTGTGCCAAGTTACCCCAGCCGCGCCCGCCCCGAAAGGCGCAAAATTTTGCACCTAAATCGTTGCAGATTGCCAAATTACCCCCTAAGCAGGGCAGATTAAGGCAGGGAGGCTGGGATGCAATCAGATCAGGTTGAGGCACGGGTAAAGGCGATTATGGCGGGGCTAACCCTGCAGCAGGTCGTATCGCTGCTGTCTGGCGCTGATTTTTGGTCGGTTCAGCCCGATCCTGCCCTTGGCCTTGGCACGCTGCGCGTGACCGATGGGCCGAACGGCGCGCGCGGCGGTGGCAGTCTGATTGGCGGTGTGAAAACCGCCGCTTTCCCCGTGGGCATCGCGCTGGGCGCGACATGGAACCCAGACTTGGCGCGCGAAATTGGCGCGGCTTTGGCGGCGCAGGTCAAATCCAAAAACGCCCATGTTCTGCTGGCCCCCACTGTGAATATTCAGCGCAGCGTCACCAACGGGCGCAATTTTGAATGCTATTCCGAAGACCCAGTGCTGACGTCTGAACTTGCGGTGGCCTATATTCAGGGCCTTCAGGCCGAAGGGATTTCGGCCACAATCAAACACTTTGCAGGCAATGAAAGCGAGATTGAGCGTACGACGATATCGTCCAATATTGATGAGCGCAGCTTGCGCGAAGTGTATCTGATCCCGTTCGAAGCGGCGGTCAAGCGCGGCAAAACTTGGGGGATCATGTCATCGTACAACAAGGTCAATGGCACCTATGCTGCCGAAAACCATTGGCTGTTGACGGATGTATTGCGCGGTGACTGGGGCTATGATGGCATTGTCATGTCTGATTGGTTTGGCAGCCGCACCACTGCGCCCACGGTAAACGCGGGGCTAGATCTGGAAATGCCCGGCCCCACCCGCGACCGCGGCGATAAGCTGCTGGCGGCGGTTGCTGCGGGCGAGGTTTCGAAAGACACTGTCATGACCCGCGCCCGCGCCATGCTGCGGCTGATGGCGCGGGTGGGCAGTTT
>JAIXVS010000021.1 GCA_027482795.1 Rhodobacter sp. | reverse complement strand
TGTGTGATCTGCTGCATATAGCGCGCGCGGGGGCTGTCTGCCCCCAAGCAGCTTTGGCATGCCAAAGCTGCCTCCCCCGAGGATATTTGTCTGAGCGAGGAAGGGGGGCGCGATGAGTGGGATGATTTACGCCTATCTTGCGGCCTCGACCGCTGTGTTTATGGGGGCGAATGCGCTGTTGAAGACCTATGCGAATGGGGCGGGTTTGGCCGTGATGATTGCGGCGATGGCGCTGTTTTGTTTGGGCAATTACATTATGGTTTGGGTGATGCGCGGCGGCGGGCTGGGGGTGGCGATATCGCTATCGGCGGTGTTCCAGTTGCTGGCAATAACTGCCATGGCGGTACTGGTGTTTGGCGAGAGGCCAACACTGGTGCAGGGCCTTGGCATGGCGCTGGGCGTGGTGGCGGTGGCGTTGATTGCGCTGGGCGCAGAGGGAGGGGGCAAGGTATGAACCGTATCCTTCCGATTTTGACCGTTGTTTTGGCGATTACCCT
The DNA here is from genome assembly GCA_027482795.1 of Rhodobacter sp. Taxonomy (GTDB): domain Bacteria; phylum Pseudomonadota; class Alphaproteobacteria; order Rhodobacterales; family Rhodobacteraceae; genus Cypionkella. The sequence goes on along the minus strand of JAIXVS010000021.1, from coordinate 2,051 downwards.
GATCTGGTACGCCGCCGCCGTGCGGATGAATACGCCTTGGGAGGTCGATCAAGCCGCGCGGGCGGGGGTGGATGCGCCTGCGGGCATGGCATTGGTGGCGGCGACATGGAGCCAAGATCGCCCCGTGTTGCCTGCGCCGCATCAGGTGGCGGTCGAGCTGTATAAATCCACCTTTGGGCTAAAGGTGACCTCGCCGAAGTCGTTGATCTATCATGGGTGGATCACCATTTCGGCGACCTTGGTGGGTTTTGCCATTGGCACGGGTTTGGGCGTTTTGCTGGCCGTGGGCATTGTGCATAACCGCGCGATGGATGCGTCGGTGATGCCTTGGGCGATTGCCAGCCAAACCATCCCCATTCTGGCGATTGCGCCGATGATTATTGTGGTGATGAACGCGCTGGGGGTGCAGGGGCTGATCCCCAAGGCGATTATCTCGGCCTTCCTATCGTTTTTCCCCGTTCTGGTGGGCATGGTCAAAGGGCTGCGCAGCCCCGATAGCGCGCAGTTTGATTTGATGAAAACCTATAATGCCAGCGCGTCCAAGGTGTTTTGGGCGCTGCGGTTGCCGTCATCGGTGCCCTATCTGTTTGCCAGCCTAAAGGTGGGCATTGCGGCCAGCCTTGTGGGCGCGATTGTGGGGGAACTCCCTACAGGCGCGGTGGCGGGGCTTGGCGCGCGGCTGCTGTCGGGCAGCTATTACGGGCAGACCGTGCAGATTTGGGCGGCGCTGATGGCGGCGGCGATTGTGGCGGCGGGGCTTGTGGCGTTTGTGGGGGCCATTGAGCGGGCGACATTGCAGCGTATGGGCTACCGCGAGGCGGCGCGATGAGTTGGGTGCTGTTTTCAATGGCCTTTTGGGCGGGCGCTTGGGCGCTGAATGTGCGGCTGGCGGCACGGCAATCGGGCGCGGGGCTGATTGTTCCTGCGATATTTGGGATCACGATTTTGGTAGTGTGGGAGGGGATGGTGCGCGGGCTGGGCGTATCGCCCGTTATCTTGCCCCCGCCATCGGCGATTGCCGCACGCTTTGCCGCCGAAATTCCCACGCTTTGGGCCGATTTCAACCAGACCTTTGTTAAGGGCGCGCTGCGGGGTTATGCGCTGGGATGCGGGGCGGCGGTTCTGACGGCCATTGCCATTGACCGCAGCCCGTTTTTGCAAAAGGGGCTTTTGCCCGTGGGCAATTTCGTGGCGGCGCTGCCGATTGTGGGCATTGCACCGATATTGGTGATGTGGTTCGGCTTTGACTGGCATTCCAAAGCCGCCGTTGTGGTGGTGATGGTGTTTTTCCCTGTGCTGGTGAACACTGTGGCGGGGCTAAAGGCGGCAGACCAGATGCAACGCGATTTGATGGCGACTTATGGGGCAAGCTACGCGCAAAGCCTGTTCAAACTGCGCCTGCCTGCGGCGATGCCGTTTATTTTCAACGGGCTTAAAATTGCAACAACACTGGCCCTGATCGGCGCGATTGTTGCTGAATTTTTCGGCAGCCCCACAGTGGGCATGGGATTTCGCATCACGGCAGAGGTCGGGCGGCTTGGCCTTGACATGGTTTGGGCCGAGATTGCGGTGGCGGCATTGGCGGGATCGGCGTTTTATGGCGCAGTCTCGCTTATCGAACGGCGGGTGACATTTTGGCACCCTTCGCAACGGAAGTGACGAAGAATTAACCAAGGGGCAATGTCCCACAACACGGAGGCTACGATGAAAAAATTTGTAAGCGCGGCGCTGTTTGCCGCAACCGCCACGGGGGCCAGCGTTTCGGCAGCATTTGCCGCCGATGACGTGACGCTGCAACTGAAATGGGTCACGCAGGCCCAGTTTGCGGGCTATTATGTGGCTGCCGCAAAAGGGTTTTACGAGGAAGAGGGTCTGAATGTAACCATTCTTCCGGGCGGGCCTGACGTGGCCCCAACCCAAGTGATCGCAGGCGGCGGCGCGGATGTGGTGATTGACTGGATGCCATCGGCGCTGGCTGCGCGCGAAAAGGGTCTGGCGCTGGTCAACATCGCCCAGCCGTTCAAATCGTCGGGCATGATGCTGACCTGCCT